>QCTG01000021.1 GCA_003211235.1 Synechococcus sp. AG-673-B04 | reverse complement strand
GTTTTAATCGTTGTAAAGCTTCTGGTGCATTGGGGACGATTTGAAGACAGGTTTTGTAGTACTGAAGGGCTTCCTCGTCCCGACCTAGCATTGCTAAAAATCCTGCTAGGTTGTAATTGCCGAGAAATTCGTGTGGTCTGCTTGCAATGACTTGTCGGTAAAGTAGTTCGGCTTGTCGATAATCGCCCAATTCTGACTTTGTATTGGCTAAATTTGTAAGTAGAGAAGGATCGTATGGATATGAGTTTAAAGATGCTTGAAGAACAGCTTCTGCTTCTTTGAGCAGTCCTAGTTGAATAAGAGCTTCGCTGAAGGGTAAGGATAGAGCAGGTGTTTTAGAATCATTTTTGTGCAATTGTCTCAGTACATTAGCTGCAAGTTGCCAAGAACTATTCTGTATGGCGATCTCGCCAATGCTAAAAATCAGCTGCGGTGGAAGCTTGGGCCAGCTGTTGGGTTTGAATTTGTATTCAAAGTTTTTCAGGAGCTCCTTTGATCGCCCTTGGCTAAGCAGCCTTTTCCCTTCTTGAGTGAACTCCTCCAGGGTTTTGTGAAGTGAACTGTTGGCAGCCATTGAGGGTTTGAAAGCGAATAAAAAAAGGAGACGCCATTTAAGGGCATCTCCAGTATAGTGAAATTGTCTATTTTGACTGTTTAAAGAGACAGTCAGATAACTTCAAACTCTTCGCCAAGTTCGGCCTCTTTTAGTCCTTCGGAGACCTCAGGATTCAAGCCTTTCAGTTTGACGGAGAACGATGCTCCACGCTGTTGTGCAGTGAACAACAGGTAGTTCCAGCCAGTGTCGTCGACGGTTTTCAGGTTGGTCATGTCAAGCAGAATTCCTTGCACCCCGCTGAGTTTTTCCAACTCTCTTTTGAAGAGAGGTAGATTTTGTTTGGAGAGATCTCCATCAAGGGCGAACTGAGCTATTCCATTGTCGAAACTGATCAGATCTGCACTAAAGCCAAGTCCTGCAGGTTCGATGCGAACTCGAACACGTAGAGATTTGTCAGACGCAGGAAGGTTGACAATCATATTCTCCTTGTCGAAGTCGGTGTAATTTTTATCGTCAATCCAGACTTCGGAAAGTTCAACACTGCCCTTGGGAAGTAAATCAGGAGCAACGCGAAGTTTGTTGTCAGGCCAACCCTGAGGATCAGGTTTGAAGTAAAAGTCCATCGGCTGCTTGTTCACCAACAGATTCGAATAGATCGCGGCTAGGAAGCAAAGCTCGAAAGAGTGATAGCCAGCCATGGAGTGACTGCCTTTGCCTCGTTCTGAGCCAAGCGCATAGGGTTGCCCGTTGGCCAAAACGTTGAAGTAGATGCCGCCAGACTCGTAGTCAAGGAACCAGCCGTTGTAGAAGGCAGTGCCTTCACGTGCAAAACTCAGATATTCCGGCTTGTCGTCATAGACGCCAGCCATGATGTAATAAGCAAGGATGCCTTGTTCCTGCTGCCACCAGGCTTTGCGATCGTGCCAAACGCGACGATAGTTTTCTTCGCCATCTTTCAGCGTTCTTTCCATCATGTCGTACCAGCCACCTCGCTGGTTATCGCAGCCTGCAGCTGGAATAGCATCGGCAATTTGGTGAGCAAAAGTCTTATAGCTCTCCTTGGGCATCAAGCTGTGCATCCGAGTTAAATTCCAAGCCACTTTGAGGTTGTGACCCACAACACAACGGGCCTGGTGAATGCCCCACTTCAGATCGTGCGTCCAGTCATCAAAGAACTTCTCGTTCATAAAGGGACTGTATCCGTAATCGGGGAAATGATCGCAGATAGTATCGAAGGTATCTTCGAGGAACTTGGCGTAATTTTCTTCGCCAGTGGCAAGATAAAGGTTGATTAGATATGCCGGTGCGTGGTCACCGACGGAGTTCCAATTTTTCTTCGCTTTGTTAACACCGAGTGACTCTGCCTTTGCATCAAAAGTGACGGGGTCAACGTGGGAGTAATAGCCTCCATATGGACCATGATCTTTGTAGTAGCGGTTTAGGAATGCGATTGTGTTATCGATGTCGTGGCGTATTCCATCACCACCTGTTAGCCGCCAGGTTTGAGTGGGGCCTGCCAGGGCATATATTTGTTCGTAGCAAGGAATAGCATTGCCGCCTTCATCACCACCAGCGGTGGATCCCATATATTTGCGAACACTGCCATTGTCTTGAATATCAATTTGGCTGTACCAATAACAAATTCCTTCGCTCTTGTTCTGGTGCCTGAAATGCCTTTGCATATATTCTGTACCGTTGACTGCTGCCTCGAGGGCTCGTTCGTCCCCAGTCATCATGTAGGCGGTGGCGAACCCATAGATCAACCTCGAAATAGTGTCGAGATTCTGAACTCCGTCTTGTTTTTTCCCTTCTGCACTCAGATCAGTTCTGAACTTCTTGAAGTCGATCTTTTCACCTTCGACAACTTGGAATTGAGCTTCCAGATAGAAGTTCAATAGTTGTTGGATTTGGTGGATCCACCAATTTTGTTC
Source organism: Synechococcus sp. AG-673-B04 (assembly GCA_003211235.1). GTDB lineage: Bacteria > Cyanobacteriota > Cyanobacteriia > PCC-6307 > Cyanobiaceae > Parasynechococcus. The sequence goes on along the minus strand of QCTG01000021.1, from coordinate 20,238 downwards.
TTCAAAGCGAAGGTCGTTTCCGCGGCCAAAAAGCAAGAGGTGTTTGGCTTCAAACTTCAGCCGGTCGCTTTCTGGATAGAACAGACCGTAAACATGGATGAATCGATCTTTGATGAGAATATGGTTGAGGTCTGGTGCCATTTGGAATGGCTCGCCAAGATTCCTGACGAGTTCTGCATAGGCCGCATCTGTGATCTTTACGGTGAACATCCGACCATCAGATGTTTCTAGTTCGACCTCCCCTTTGCAGTCAAAAGTCTCTGGATAAGAAACACTTCTGATATAGCCAGCGATGAGGTCTGAGAAGGGGAAGTCGAGTTGATTTTGTGAGGTCATTTTGACTATGAAAGGTTTTGGTTTTTGGTGGATGGAGGATGAGTTTTAGCTTGTTGCTCTCGATGCGAGTACAACAATGCTGCGACCTGTCACGACATAGTTGTTTTCATTGATAGCCATTTGTTTTTCAGGTTCAGCAATGTCGTTGGGGGAGTTGAGAGAGGTGTCTATGATTCGATACCAGTTCAACCCTTTGATCTCTGGTATCTCAAACTCGACACCCTCCCAATACATGTTGAACATCAAATGAATATTGCCTGTTTGGTCGGTATCCTCCGCTGTATCTCCAAGCGTCATTCCAAGGCAGCGCGCATCAGGGTCATCCCACCCCGGTTGATTCAACTTTGTTCCGTGCCAGGCAACATCGTAAAGCCCATATTTATTCATTGCTCCGGTGAAATACCGCCCTTTGAAGTGGTTGATAAACATTTTCCTCTTCTCCATCACCATCGACCAGAAGCGAATCATCTCTTTGCTCTGAGTTGAACCGATGTCATCCCAGTTGAACCAATTCAGTTCATTGTCATGGCAGTATGTATTATTATTTCCTCCCTGACTCCTCATGAATTCATCACCTGCAACCATCATGGGAACACCCATTGACAGCATGTGAATTGTGGCAAAGTTTTTGACTTGGCGTTTGCGTAGATCGTTGATCCATTGGTCTTCGGTTTCGCCTTCAGCGCCACAATTCCAACTGCAGTTGTCGTCTATTCCATCGTTATTACCTTCGCCGTTTGCCCAGTTGTGTTTTTCGTTGTAGGCGGTCAGGTCGTACAACGTGAAGCCATCGTGAGCGGTGATGAAATTGATGCTGTTCGTCGGTTCGTGATGGCGATCTTGATAAAGGTCTGCGCTTCCGGTGATTCGCCCTGCCACCTCTCCAATAATGCCTGGTTCGCCTTTGACGAAATTGCGGATGCAGTCTCTATATTTCCCGTTCCATTCAGCCCAGCGAGCCCCTGGGAATCCGCCGATTTGATAGAGACCGGCGGCATCCCAGGCTTCGGCGATGACTTTCGATTGCCCAAGAAGGTCGTCCAGTTCAATCGACCAGATCACCGGAGGATGTTCCATTGGAGCGCCGTCTTCACCACGGCTAAGAACAGATCCTTCGTCAAATCTGAATCCATCCACGTGCATTTCCTCAACCCAGAAGCGCAGTGAATCGATAATTAGTTTTTCACCAACAGGATGATTGCAGTTGAATGTGTTCCCGCAGCCTGTGTAGTCGTAATAAAATTCTTTGCTCCCATCGGCACCTGTTAGGTAGTAGTAGGAAACATTGTCAATCCCCTTGAAGCTGAATGTCGGGCCTTGGTGATTCCCTTCGTCCGTATGGTTGTATACGACGTCGAGAATGACTTCGATCCCCGCCTTATGCAGGGCTTTCACCATGTCCCGGAATTCATTGATGTGTTGGCTTGTGTCCTGGCTGACGCAGTAACCTTGATGTGGTGCGAAGTACCCCATCGTGCTGTAGCCCCAGTAATTCACCAAGCTCCGCCCTTCATGCACCTTGGTGACATCGGTGTGGTCAAAGCTGCAGATTGGCAGAAGTTCGACTGCGGTGATGCCGAGCTGTTTGAGGTATGGAATCTTTTCAATTAGTCCAAGATATGTTCCTGGATTCTTTACTCCACTTGTGGGGCTTTTGGTAAACCCGCCTACGTGCATTTCGTAGACGATTGTTTCCGCCATGGGAAGTTTGAGTGGTTCATCCCCTTCCCAATCGTATGTCGATGTATCAACAACAACGCTGCGCATGCTTTTGTGCAGGTTGTCACCTGGAATGCATGCGGCGCCTCGATCCCAGAGGCTTAAGCAGTTGCCTTTGGCGTAAGGGTCTACAAGAACCTTTTCGGGATTAAATCGGTGTCCATTCCAGGGTTCTCTTGGCCCATCAACGCGGTAGGCATATCCCATCCCCGGTTTGACACCTTCAATGAATGTGTGCCAGATGTTGAAACTTCTGTTGGGACCACTGTCCAGAGTGACGACCCGGCATGGTTCCAAGTCATCAGGTTTATTGAAAATCAGCAGTTGCACGCCAGTGGCACTGCTGCTGTACAGCGAGAAATTGACGCCATCGCGTTCAACCGTGCTTCCAAACGGATGCGGAGAACCCTTAAAACGACGCAGCTCTGTTCCTTTTGGCTCAAGAGGATTCCCTCTCAGGGAGGTTTTCGACGAAGCGGGGCTGATCGTCATTTCAGGCCGTTGAGACGAGGATTTGGAGGGAGGGCGATGTTTGAGACACGAGTCCCCATCGCTGGAATTTCCCTATTGGTCCGAATCGGACATTCCTTGATTAGCAGTCATTTGTGGAGTTTGCGCAACAACGCCTAGTTGTTTTTGTTTTTACTCAGATTGATCGACTCATCAGCTCCCGTCCCTGATTTCCAGTTTCTTTTGGGTGTACTGCAGGGCTTGCAGTCGGTCGGGCATCACCTTGTCCACTCCGAATCGTTGAAGGCGTTTGGTCAGCTGTTGGTTGGCACCGGCTACGACGGCGATTCGCCCCTGTGATTCCGCTTCCTGAATCATCCGCTCCACAGCAAGAGCGGCTGTTACTCCCATCCTTGGAACGTCGCTGATGTCTAAAAGCAAGGCTTCATAGTGATGCAGTTGTGCCACGCGGGAGTTGATTCCCCTTGCTGCTCCGAAGCTCATCGGTCCGCGCAGTCGAAACAACATCAGTCGGTTGCCACAGGCTTCGATGATTGTTTGTTCTTCCTGGCTTAGGTGTTTTGCCTCTTGGCTTTGAGCGTGAGGATGATTGTCGTCGTCCATCCACTGGAGCTGGCTTTGGGTGATTCCGTCGACTGTGAGCAAGTTGGCGATGAACATGCCAACAAGGACTCCCCAAATCAAGTCCCAAAACACCGTCATCAGCAGCACGGCATACATCAGCGCTGCTGTCTTGGCTGAGAGTCTGTGAGCTCGCAATAAGAAGCCCCAGTCGATGATGTCGAGACCGACCTTGATCAAGATTCCGGCAAGCAGTGCGGTGGGAATCGTTGCGGCCATCGGTCCGGCACCCACCAGGACAAGCAGCAGAACAAGGGAGTGGGTCATGCCGGAGATCGGAGTTTGACCTCCCGATTGGATGTTAATCACCGTTCGCATCGTTGCCCCTGCTGCCGGCAGGCCTGATACGAACCCTGAGCAGGCATTTGCGAGCCCCTGGCCAATTAATTCTCGGTTTGAGTTGTGGTTGGTTTGTGTGAGGTTGTCGGCCACCAGAGACGTGAGCAGGGAGTCGATCGCCCCCAGCAGTGCCAGTACCGCACCCGCCTTCAACAATGTCTGCCAGTGTTCGCTGAAGTTGGGCAGCACTGGTCGCAGCCCTCCTTCCGGAATACTGCCAATCCTGGCCAACGGTTCCACCCCGAATTCTCTGAGTCGGTCGTCGTTGAACAGCAGCAGTGACAGTGGCGTCACGATCAGCAATGCCAGCAACGGTGATGGCACCCACTGACGTATGCGTGCAGGAGTAAGAAACACCACGGCCAACGTCATGCTGCCCACAGCCACCGCAGCCAGGTTGGGTGAGGACGAGTCCAGCAACATCCCGATATTGGCCATCACTCCGCCGCGGGTGGCGATGCCAATAAAGGGACCAATCTGCAGGATCAGGATGATGACCCCGATGCCTGACATGAAACCCGAGACCACCGAATAAGGGACGAGTGTGATGTATCGACCCAGGCGGAATATTCCCAGCAATGCCTCCAACAGGCCTCCGATAACCACTGCTGCCATCACGAGGGGAAGCATCTCTCCAGAGGCCAGATCGCGTGAAACACCGACGGCCGCGAGGCTCGATACCACTCCAGCAACGGTGACACTCATCGGACCTGTTGGACCGCTGACCTGAGCAGGAGTTCCTCCAAACAACGCCGCGATAAATCCTGCGGCAACAGCTCCGTAAAGCCCGTAGATGGCACCTCCGGGCCCAAGGGCTGCATTACCGAACGCCAGTGCGAGGGGCAGGGCCACAACGGCCGCGGTGAGACCTCCGAGCAGATCTCCACGGAGATTTCTGAAGTGCAGCCCGTGGATGAGGGCCATGGTTAAGTCAATCCGCTCCAACGCCGCAGCGTTTCCAGGGATTGCACGCCTTCAAGCCGTGATCCATCGCTCAGCTCCCAGGTGGGATAGACCCTCAAATCAGCGTTCCGACAAAGCTTGGCTTGGTCGGGGTATTTCTCAGGTTTGTTGCACTCGATATAAGGAACCGCATCAATGTCACTCAGTCCGAACAGATTCAATTGGCGTTTGCACGCCGGGCAGGTCCACGCGCCGTAGAACCGAACACCAATCGCTTTGAGGTGTTGGGCCAGGCGAAGGGGGCTTGACGCTGAGTTGCCGCTCGATTGCCCGAGAACTTCCACGTTCCCAATCTCAAACAATGTGCCGAGCCCGACAACCAGAGCGGTTAAGCGGTTCACCTTGGAGCAAATCAACATGTTGTTGAAACGCTAGGACTCCCTTCTCGTACGGGCTTCCCTCCATGGGGAACCCACAGCAAAGTGGATCAACGCTGAGACAATGAAAATGTAAATTGATTGACATGGCCGGCAGCGGATACAAGGACTATTTCCAGGTGCTGGGTGTGGATCGCACTGCTGATTCAGACGCCATCAAACGCGCATTTCGGAAGCTGGCGCGTCAATACCACCCGGATGTCAATCCCGGAGATGCATCCGCCGAAGCCCGCTTCAAGGAAGTGAGTGAGGCCTATGAGGTCCTTTCCGATCCGGACAAACGTCGTAAGTACGAGCAGTTCGGTCAGTACTGGAACCAGGCCGGGGGAATAGGTGGTGGTGTTCCAGGGATGGATGTTGACTTTGGCCGTTATGGCAATTTCGACGACTTCATCAACGATCTCCTCGGTCGGTTTGGAGGGCCTGGAGGAGCTAGTGGTTTTCAGAGCAGTGGTTTTCCGGGTGGAGGATTTCCAGGAGGCTTCCCTAGGGGTGGACCCGGATCTCGAGCTCCCGTGAATCTGGATGCGGAAGCCACCGTCAATGTCAGTTTCGCGGAGGCGTTCCGCGGTAGTGAACGGACCTTGTCGGTCAACAACGAGCGCGTGCAGGTTCGCATTCCACCTGGTGTGAAAAATGGTTCGCGTCTTCGGTTGAAGGGCAAGGGAAATCTTCAGCCCGGCACGGGTCGACGGGGCGATCTTTACTTAATTCTCAGTGTCAAGGACCATCCGGTTTGGCGGCTCGAAGGTGATCAGCTCAAGGCTGATCTTCCCGTCAGCCTGGATGAACTCGCTTTGGGTGCCACCGTCACTGTGATGACGCCCGATGGCGAAGCCCAGGTTGCGATCCCAGCAGGCACCGCGCCGGGTAGAAGCCTTCGACTGAAGAACAAGGGTTGGCAGGCCAAGGGAGGTCGGGGCGATCTACTGTTGACCCTGGCTTTGGTCATGCCGTCTTCATGGAGCTCGGAAGAGCAGCAACTTCTTGAGCAGCTCAGGCGACAGCGCTCCGAAAACCCACGCCATGGCTGGTTGCGATCCGCCGCTCTCTAGCTCACGGGCCGTACGATCTCTCCCTGCTCAACGGACTTGATGGAGCTCACCTATCGCCCTCGGCGCCTGCGCCGCACACCGGCTCTCCGCTCCATGGTGCGCGAGCACAGCCTCTCCGCCGCCGATTTCATTTATCCCCTGTTCGTGCACGAGGGGGACGATGTTCAACCGATCGGCGCGATGCCTGGGGCAAGTCGCTGGAGTCTTGCGGCTCTTACAGGAGAAGTGCAGAGAGCTTGGGACCTGGGAGTGCGTTGCATCGTGCTGTTTCCAAAAGTCTCTGACTCCCTCAAAACCGAGGACGGTGCTGAATGCTTCAACCCTGAGGGGTTAATCCCCGGTGCGATTCGTCAGATCAAACAGATGGTGCCTGAGATGGCGATCATGACGGACGTTGCTCTTGATCCTTACAACTGTGATGGCCATGACGGCATCGTGAGTGAGGACGGTGTCGTCATGAATGATGAAACCATCGAGCTACTATGCCGCCAGGCTGTGGTTCAGGCCGATGCCGGCGCTGACCTGATCGGTCCCAGCGACATGATGGACGGCCGTGTTGGTGCCATCCGCGAAGCTCTCGACGATGCCGGCTTCGAGCACGTGGGGATCATCAGCTACACCGCTAAATACTCTTCGGCCTACTACGGACCCTTTCGCGAGGCGCTTGATTCAGCACCTAGGGATGCAGGAAACAAACCGATTCCCAAAAACAAGGACACCTATCAGATGGATCCTGCCAATGCGCGGGAAGCGATTACGGAAGCCCAGCTGGATGAGCAGGAAGGTGCCGACATCATGATGGTCAAGCCTGGCCTGGCTTATCTCGACATCATTCACCGTCTGCGTGAGGAGTCGGAGCTTCCTATCGCTGCCTACAACGTGAGTGGGGAGTACTCGATGGTGAAGGCTGCGGCGGAACGGGGTTGGATCGATGAAAAATCTGTGGTGCTGGAAACCCTGCTGAGTTTCAAGCGTGCCGGTGCCGATCTGATCCTCACGTATCACGCCTGCGATGCCGCAGCCTGGTTGAAGGAGGCTTGAATTGATGGGGAGCGTCAGTCGTCTCGGCCATGTCGCCATCCGTGTTGAGGATGTCGACAGAGCTGTTGTTTTTTACACCGGGCTGGGCATGCGCCTGGTCTGGAAGGCTGACGATTGGTGCTACCTGGAAGCTGGAGAAGGTCGGGATGGTCTGGCCTTGCTCGGACCGGGATATAAAACCGCCGGCCCTCACTTCGCCTTCCACTTCAAAAATCGCGAAGACGTTGATCTGGTTCACGACCGGTTGGAGGCCGACGGCATCCGTGTCGGGGCTGTCCACGACCATCGTGATGGCACCGCCTCTTTCTATTTAAGAGATCCAGAGGGCAACTGGCTGGAGATGCTTTATGAACCCCCCGGTGGCATTCCTTCCAACTGCAACTGAACCTGCAACGGAACGGTGCCTGGATGACCAGGCCTGGCAGGAAACCCTCGAGCTTCTCGAGTGGCCGTTGGTGTGCCAGCACCTCAGCGACTTCACCAGCACACGTATGGGACGTGACGCTGCTCGGACGCTTGAACTCCCGGTCTCACTCGCGGCGAGCAGCCAGCGACTCGCCGAAACCGTGGAGATGGTGGTTCTTGATGACCTCAGTGAAGGGGGACTGAGTTTTCGCGGTGTGGTGGATCTGCGTCCCGTGCTGCTGCGCTGCAGTAAAGGAGGTGTCGCATCTGGGGAAGAGCTCCTGGGGGTGGCTGAAACCCTCGCCGCAGCGCGGCGCTTGCGTAGGCAGATCGATCAACCGGACTTGCGTCCGGTTTGCACGGCTCTGATCGAAAGAATGGTGACGCTGCCTGAGCTTGAGCAGCGACTGAAGATCGCTCTCGAGGAAGGCGGTCGTGTTGCCGACCGGGCAAGTGCTCCGCTCGCCGGTCTTCGCCAGCAGTGGCAGGGGCTTCGTCAGGAGCGTCGAGACAAGCTGCAGGAGATGCTCCGGCGGCTTGGCACGGTTCTGCAAGACACCGTGATCGCCGAACGCCATGGCCGGCCGGTGCTGGCGGTGAAGGCCGGTGCCGTCAGCCAGGTGCCAGGACAGGTGCATGACAGTTCGGCTTCGGGGAGCACGCTGTTCGTCGAGCCCCGTTCGGTGCTCAGCATCGGCAACAGGTTGGTGGATCTGGAAGCCCGCATCCGCGATGAGGAGCGCAAGGTGCTGGCCGAACTCAGTGGCCATGTTGCGGAGGAGGAGCCGACCCTCGCTCAGCTGGTGCTGGTGCTGCTGCAGTTGGATCTTGCCTTGGCGCGTGGCCGTTACGGCCGCTGGCTCGGTGGTGTTCCCCCTCAGTTGAACGACAATCCTGATGCGTCATTCCTGTTGCGCGAGCTACGCCATCCCTTGCTGATCTGGCAACAGAAAAAGGCAGGCGGACCGACCGTGGTGCCGATCAGCGTTGATGTGTCATCCAGCTTGCGGGTGGTGGCGATCACCGGCCCGAATACGGGTGGAAAAACGGTCACGCTGAAAAGTATCGGTCTGGCAGCGCTCATGGCCCGGGCAGGAATGTTAATCCCCTGTTCCGGTCAGCCTTCACTGCCCTGGTGTGCCCAGATTCTGGCGGATATCGGAGATGAGCAGTCGCTCCAGCAGAGCCTGTCCACTTTCAGCGGTCATGTGAAGCGCATCGGTCGGATCTTGTCTGCTCTGGCTTCTGGACCTGCCCCGGCCCTCGTGTTGCTGGATGAGGTTGGGGCTGGCACGGATCCGAGTGAGGGAACAGCTCTCGCATCCGCCTTGCTCAAGGCTCTCGCCGACCGCGCCCGACTCACGATCGCCACCACGCATTTCGGTGAGTTGAAGGCGCTCAAATACAGCGACTCGCGGTTCGAGAATGCTTCGGTGGCCTTCAACGCTGAGACCCTTTCGCCGACCTACGACCTGCTTTGGGGTATCCCCGGGCGCAGCAATGCTTTGGCGATTGCCTCCCGTCTTGGGCTTGATCCCGACGTGCTCAATCAGGCCCAAGAGCTGCTGGCACCAGCAGCGGAGGGGGAGGTCAACAGTGTGATCCGTGGTCTCGAGGAGCAGCGCCAACGTCAACAGTCCGCCGCTGAAGATGCTGCTGCTTTGTTGGCGCGCACAGAGCTGCTGCACGATGAGTTGCTGCAGCGCTGGGAAAAGCAGAAGCAGCAATCCGAGGTTCGGCAGGAACAGGGGCGCCAGCGGCTGGAACGCTCGATTCGAGATGGTCAGAAAGAAGTGCGTTCCCTCATCCGACGATTGAGGGACGACCGGGCCGATGGAGAGACCGCTCGCAGGGCTGGTCAGCGATTGCGAAAACTGGAAGACAGTCACCGTCCACCTCCGGAACGGCGTCAGCCTCGTCCTGGTTGGATGCCTGCCATTGGCGACAGGATCCGACTGCTGGCCCTTGGCAAGGCGGCAGAGGTGTTGGCCATCAGCGACGACGGTCTGCAGCTCACCGTGCGTTGTGGCGTGATGCGGACAACGATTGACCTTACGGGTGTGGAGAGTCTGGACGGCCGTAAGGCGGAGCCTCCACCGAAACCAGTGGTGAAGGTGCAAGCCCGTTCAGGGGGGATTGGCGGAGCACAGGTGCGCAACAGCCGCAACACCCTGGATGTGCGAGGCATGAGAGTGCATGAGGCTGAAGCCGCCTTGGAAGAGCAATTGCGTCATGCCCATGGTCCGGTGTGGGTGATTCACGGCATCGGCACCGGCAAGCTCAAACGCGGATTAAAGGCATGGCTGGACATCGTGCCCTACGTGGAGCGGGTGGTCGATGCGGATCAGGCCGATGGTGGCCCCGGTTGCAGTGTGGTCTGGGTTCGCTGAAGAACCGTTTTCAGTTCAGGTTCGGAAGACTCGGTCCCGCGTCCTCCTGCTGACAGGGGCCAATGGCCTCACCTGCGCTGTTAAATAGTTTCCAGCCGCTGGCGTCTGGCTCCAGATGCAAGGTCTGTCCAGGATGCCAGTCATGGTCGGGGGAGGTGCGCACCTGAACCAGGTGGTTCCCCTCCTGTAGTTGGCACGTCAGCACCTGTTCATTGCCCAGCACCTCGCTGTGGCTCAGGGTTGCGGCCAGGTTCCGGTTGGTTGCAGGGCCGACCCGCCAGCTCTCCGGCCTGAGCCCTGCCGTGAGCTGTTCGCCATTCCTTCCTCGCAGAGCTTCTGCCATCAGCCCATCCACGGCCAGGCGATGGGGGCCGAACTGAAGCGTTGAAGGTGCTCCTACAGTCACAGGCAGGAGCGCCATGGGCGGGCTGCCAATGAACTGGGCCACAAACAGATTTGCGGGCCAGCGGTAAAGCTGCATCGGGGTGCCGAGCTGCTGCAATTTCCCTTGATTGAGTACAGCAATCCGATGGCCCATGGTCATCGCCTCCACCTGATCGTGGGTGACGTAAACCGTTGTTGTTCCAAGCTCCCGTTGCAGCTCAACAATTCGGGTTCGGGTGCTGTTGCGCAACTTGGCATCGAGGTTGCTGAGTGGTTCGTCCATCAGAAACACCGCGGGTTCGCGGGCCATGGCGCGGCCCAAGGCCACCCGTTGCTTCTGGCCGCCCGAAAGCTCCTTGGGTCTGCGGTCCAGAAGAGGTGTCAGCTCCAGCGCTTTCGCCACCGTGGCGATCCTCTGCTCAATATGTTGCTCGCGGCGGGAGCGAATCCGCAATGGGGCTGGCAGGCTGCCGCTGAATCGGTGCAGCTGATCCTGCAGTTGCTGCAGAGCGGTTCGGGTCTGGCTTCGCCGCAGCCCGAAGCTGAGGTTCTCTCGAACGCTCAGGTGGGGATAGAGGGCATAGCTCTGAAACACCATGGCCACATTCCGCTTGCCCGGGCGGACCTTGCTCACGGGGCGGCGGCCGATGCGGATTTCACCGGCCGTCGGAGACTCAAGGCCTGCCAGGAGGCGCAACAGGGTGCTTTTGCCACATCCGGATGGACCCACGAGCACAAGGAATTCCCCGTCTTCGATGGTCAGATCGAGGGATTCGAGAACCTCAACGGGGTCTGATCCACGCCGACCTGGGTAGGTCTTGCTCAGAGCTTCGAACTGAACGCCGGCCAACGACAGTGCTGCAGCGGCTGAATCCTAGGGTTGCTGGTTGGATCCATCCGGCAGCGCCGTGCAGTTCATCGATCAGGCGCGGATCACGGTGCGGGGCGGTCGCGGTGGCGATGGCATTGCAGCGTTCCGCAGAGAGAAGTATGTGCCCGCAGGTGGGCCATCTGGTGGAGATGGTGGTCAGGGCGGGCCCGTTGTCCTGGAGGCGGACAGCAACCTTCAAACACTGCTGGATTTCAAGTACAAGCGCCTGTTTGCTGCCGACGACGGTCGCCGCGGCGGTCCCAACAAGTGCACCGGTGCGTCAGGCCGCGACCTGGTGATCAAGGTTCCCTGTGGAACAGAGGTGCGTCACCTCACAACCGGCATCCTGATGGGGGACCTGACCGATCCCGGTCAAACACTCACCGTTGCGTTCGGTGGTCGTGGCGGACTTGGCAATGCGCATTACCTCAGCAATCGAAACCGGGCCCCCGAAAAGTTCACGGAAGGCAGAGATGGAGAGGAATGGCCGATCCAGTTGGAGCTCAAGCTCCTGGCCGAGGTTGGCATCATCGGTCTCCCAAATGCCGGCAAGAGCACGTTGATCGCCGTTCTCTCGGCAGCGCGTCCAAAAATCGCCGACTATCCCTTCACCACGTTGATCCCCAACCTGGGGGTCGTCCGTCGTCCCAGTGGAGATGGAACGGTGTTTGCCGACATACCCGGTTTGATCGCTGGTGCAGCCCAGGGGGCGGGTCTTGGCCATGATTTCCTGCGCCACATCGAACGCACCCGACTGCTGATTCACCTGGTGGATGCCGGGGCTGAGGACCCGCTTGATGACCTGCGCACCGTTGAGAAGGAGCTTGAGGCCTATGGCCATGGATTGGTGGAACGTCCCCGTTTGCTGGTGCTGAACAAGCAGGAGCTGCGTTTTGAAGATGAACTCCCTCAGCTCATGGACGAGCTGGCCAAGGCCAGCGGCGTTGAGCCTCTTTGCATCTCAGCGGCAATGGGCACAAATCTGGATGCACTTCTGGAGCTGATCTGGAGTGAACTCGGGGTTTGATCGATTGGTGTGTGCCGGCACACGATCACTTGTGGTGCCGAGCTTCAGCAGCCATAACGGAAACAGACCCGTCTGTGGAGTCGTGACCATGACCTTCTACACCTGTTTCGATCCTCAGGGCCAGATGATTGCCCGCTGCCAGACCCCTGAAGACATCAAGGTTCTGAAACGAATGGGGCGTCCGATTGCTGATGTTCAACCCATGCGGAGCGAGGAAGCCGTCGTCTGCAGCCTGACCGGAAGCCCCTCCGAATATGACGAGGAGTATTGAGCCTGGAGCAATCAAGGCCGGATTCACTCGCTGAATCCGGCACACCTCAAGCAGCGGGCAGTTAGCTCAATCGTCGTAAACGCGGCATTCGTCCGCTTCGGGATTGGCGTCGCAGTGAAGCTCCAATGAGGTGGGGTCGTGCTTGTCGCCAGGGTTGTGCTCTTTGTATTCCTTCAAAGCATTTAGTTCACTCTCGAGATGGCGCACTTTGGCGGTGTCACCTGCAGCCTTGGCCTCCTCGATTTCCGACTGGTCCTTTTGGATGTGCTCGTCGATGGACTTCATGGCGATCCGCTGTTTCCATCGCCCACTTTAGAACTGTCAAACCATTTCGAGATGCCGTGTCGGCTTAAAAACAAACCAATGTGCTTCTGAACGCTCCTGGCCCGTAGTCGTGGCTACTGAATCAATTCCTGGTGGTGCACCTAAGCCTCGAGTTCACTCAGCTCCAGCCAGCGCTCTTCGGCCTGCTCGATGGCGGCAATCAGATCGGCCAGTTCCAGGCTCAGCTGGGTCCGGTCGCTGCAATCACCCGCCAGTGCTTGCTCCAGTCCGGTCCGCTGCGCTTCCAGTGCGGGCAGCTTCTCATCGAGCTGAGCCAGTTCCTTGCCCTCTTTGAAACTGCGCCGCCGCTGGCCTGGGGAGGCTTCCTTCCTCGGACCGCTGTTTTTTGATTTGCTGGCTTGCTGCTCCAGAGTGGCTCGTTCCCGTTCCTGACGGCGCTGCTGCTCAAGGAAGTTGCTGTAGTTGCCTTCAAATCGCTGCAGCTGGCCTTGCTCAAAGCAAAACAGTCGATCAACAGTGCGGTCGAGGAAGTAACGATCGTGGGACACAACGATCACGCAGCCACGGAAGTCTTCGAGGAAGTCCTCGAGAACGCTCAGTGTTTGGACGTCGAGATCGTTGGTGGGTTCGTCCAGCAACAGCACATTGGGTGCCTGGATCAGCATTCGACACAACGTGAGGCGTCGCCGCTCCCCGCCTGAGAGCTTGGACAGTGGGCTGTGTTGCTGCGAAGGCGGAAACAGAAATCGTTCAAGCAGTTGGGATGCTGTGACCTGCTCTCCGCCGAGGTCGATCCGTGAGGCGGCTTCCTCGACGAATTCGATCACCTTTCGCTCGAGCCCTTTCCCCTGACTGAATGCTTCGGTGTGCTGATCGAGGTAGCCGATGTGCACGGTCTCACCAAGTTCCAGGGTTCCAGCCGTGGTCATCCGCCTGCCTGCGATGAGATCGAGTAGCGTGGATTTACCGCTTCCATTCGGCCCAATGATGCCGATCCTGTCTTCTGGACTGAAGCTGTAGGTGAAGTCTCTGAGAAGGCAGCGCCCCTCCAACTGGCCATCGGCGGTCACGCTGACCCCTTCGGCTTCGATGACCACCTTCCCGATCCGGCGGCTCACACTGGCCATCTCGAGCTTGCCTCTGGCCTGAAGCGGTTTTTCATTTCGCATGGCTTCGATCCGCTGCAATCGGGCCTTCTGTTTGGTGCTGCGGGCCTTGGGTCCTTGTCGCAGCCAGGCCAGTTCCCGTCGTAAGACCCCCTTGAATTTGGCCGCTGAGGCGGCTTCGGAGGCTTCCTCTTCGGCTTTGTGCTGCAGGTAAGTGCTGTAGTTCCCCTGATAGGTGCGGGCCCGTCCCCGATCCACTTCCACCATTCGGCTGGTGACCCGGTCAAGGACATAGCGGTCATGGGTCACCAGCACCAGGGCACCCGGGTAACGGTCGAGCCAGCTCTGGAGCCATTCCACGGCCTCGGCGTCCAGATGGTTCGTGGGTTCATCCAGCAAGAGCACTTCAGGGCATGCAACCAGTGCTGACGCCAGCCCCACCCGTTTTCGATAGCCGCCTGAGAGATCCGCCACAGGGCGATTCAGATCACTGATTCCCAGTTTTTGCAGCACCTCACGACACTGTTGTTCGAGGCTCCAGGCCTCTTCTTCATCCATCCTTTGACTCAATTCTCCAAGCTCGGCCAGAAGAGTTTCGTTGTCTGGTGCAGCGGCGATGGCATCGCTGAGTGCGGTGAAGCGCAGCAGCAAATCCCGTTTGGCGCCGCAACCTTCCAGTACCTGTTCCAAAACGGTGAGCCCTGGCGTGATTCGGCTGTCCTGGCCGACGAGTTCAACGCGCAGTCGCGGTGAGCAGCGGCGTTCTCCATCACCCAGTGGTTCAACACCCGCCAGCACCTTCAGCAAGGTCGATTTTCCGGCTCCATTCGGACCGATCAGCCCAAGGCGTTCCCCATCGCTGATATGGAGGTCCAGATCGGCGAACAGAGTACGGATTCCGAAGTCCTTGGCTGCACCCACCAGGCTGATCAGGCTCACGACGGCGTGTCAGGCAACTACCTAACCAGATAAGCAAACATGGATGTGAAGAGCGGGTCGAGCACCAGGTAGGGGCTGAGTGAGGCAGTCTGGGGTTAACACATTGACCAAGCTATTGATGAGTCATGGGACTTGCTTGATAGATAAGATTTTTTCAGTGCTGATGAATCGTTTAAAACCGCTGATTGGTTTAACAGAAACCAAGACAATACCTCTCTTGGAATTCATTTCTTCTGGCTAAAGCACAATTTTACTGCGTTAAATGTTAAATAATAAGCCAGGAATTCTGTGTCTGTTCGTTGTAATTTTTCTCTCTAATGCATGAAAGCTTTTCCCTCTGGTCTGTCGGTTTTGAGGTTTCAAATAGACCTTTGCATTTGAAAAATCGGGAGTTGATTTCCTGCCGTGCTCTCTCATGTCAAATGTTGCTGTTGATTAGGCCGGTCCAGAGGTCCTTTGTTTCTGGAAGCCAGTCTTGGTTTCAGCCGCTGGATCGGTTGTCTGTTTTTCCATCGCTGACTGCGAAGCTTGCGGTTCACGGATCCTGTCGGCACTGCTTCTGCCTTCAGGTATCGATACCCAGTTTTTAGATATTTGTACTAGAAGTATTTTAAACGGTCGGTTGTGTTGTTAATTCCTGGCTCTCTTGGGCCATCTCTCTCGATAAATCACAACAAAACACCAAACCATCGCTGCGGAGAAAAATGCTTCCACCATGACTGAAATTCGTATCATCCAAAGATGATTCCAGCGCGAGTGGGATGCCATTGCATGGAGAACGACTCCACGTATCTTTCGATCTGATCGGGGATACTCCATCGGTGGGCAACGTCATGCCCTCGCTTGGGCGTGAAGAAGCGTGATCCAATTTTTGATGTTGGAAGGTTTGAATCGATCAAGTTGGTCTTCTGCAGGCTTGACTGCAACGTTCCGGCCTGTTCGCTGGACTGATGTCAGCTGTTCAAGCTTTAGGCGAGGGCAATCAGCAGCCTGTTACCCATCAATTCCTGCGCCGGCTTGCTGAATTCTGTGAAGATGGACACTTTTTACGACTCTGTTTCAGCTCACACAAAGTGCAGGTGCAGTCACTACTTTGTGATGGCCTTTTAATTGGGAAAGATGCCCACCCCTCGCGAAGTATTGAGAGATTATCTTCCGGTTGTTTTTGACTTGATAAAAACCACGTCGCTTGTTGTGATCGCTGCAAGCGGGATTCATCTTGGCTATCACGTTCATGAGATGACTCATGAAGGAGTGATCTGGCGTGATCCTCTGCTGATATTGATCACAGCGGGCATAGCCACTGACTTCTTGGTTTCTTGGCAGCGATGGTTCACAATATTTTAGTTACAACTCCGGACGTCTCTCCAGCGTTGTTCTTTGTGTCCCCTTTTGGTGTTGTTGGCCTTTGAGACTTAAGTCCTGTTAGGTCTCAATTTGTCAGAGGTTAGTCCTTTGATTGAAGCGCTTCATAGATTTTGATTGGTAACGCTTCTGTTTGATACATGTTTTTCAAAAGTAGGTCTAGATTCTATCCGCTTCTGAGTGCCCGTATTATGCTGCTGTAATACCCGCGATTTCCGTCAAAATGGCCGAAGAGCGTCTCTATGGTGAAGACAAAAAGAAGGCTTTGGAAAAGTATTTTTCAAGATTTTCCGAAGAGGTTGATGATCTTTTTCTGAAAAAATTCGAGGAGCTTTCTGATTTAAATGTTGGGGAAGGTGAGACCACGCGTATTGTTGGTCGTCTCCTTAATGCCAAAACCAATCTGATTGATGCCATCAATGCATCAGGTGGATCCCATTGATTTTGCCCCCTTCGATGGTTCGTCCACCCCGCATGCGGATCAGTGTTTTCTGGTCAGCATTCCGGTAGCGGATTGACTGGCATTGGCAAAAGTGGCTCGGTTAGAGATCAGGCAGGAGTCATGAGCTCTCACCGTTCCTTCGAGCAGGTCGGACGGTGAGACTGATGACTCAGGCGATCCAGGCTTTGCTGGTGCCGGATCCGCCTGACTCGAGGGTGATCGGTTGTTTCTTGTCGTTGCGCTGGTAACAGATGTACTGGTTCGTTGCGTTGAGTCGGAATTAACAAGTGAATGAGGCATCGAACGAGGGCTCGTTTCGTTGACTCGGGTGGTCCGCAGACGTGTTGAGGCGTCGGACTCACCTGTCTGGGTGTTTGATGCGGACGTTGATCTGACCCTCCAGGGCTCATCAGGGATATGAAATAACGTCTGCAGGCCGTGGTCCTGATGTTCTTCTCTTCTGGTCGGGAAATCTGATTGAATCAATAGGATCAGGACTTACGAATTGTTTGTTTTATCTGTTTTGGACAAATCGAATTTTAGGACATTGATCTTATTTTCGCCTCCTGGAGTTTGCTTCTGATTTGGACCGAAATTTGTCGAGATTCTTTGGCAACGCTTACTTTTTAGACTCCTCCAGGTAGACGAAAACGCTTTTATCGCCCACGTCAGCGGCGGCGGCGATGCCAAATTTTCGGCAGGCCAGCAGCACCAGCAGAACAGCGGAAACACCGATCAGCGTGAGGCATGGGGTGGCAGGCATCAGCCCCAACAGTCGGCCAAGGAGTGCAACAGGCAGAAGCAGGGTTAGACCAATGGCTTCCGGTTGTTGGAAGCAGAAGAATTCCTTGAAGCCGATTCCAGCCAAGGCTGCGAAAAGAGGGCCGATCGCTAGTAGCCAGAGGGGTTGTTCGGCGATCGCCGGCAGGCTTGCCGGCAGTCCCTTTGTTGCCATCAGCGCAATCCAGCCGAGACAGCCCAGCAGCCAAAACAACTGAAGAAGCTGATGCAGAGGTTTCAAATAGATGTGAATCCATTTGAGGGCCAGCCCAACTCCCAAGGCGAAAGGGATGGCCCAGATCGATGCCCACCGAGCTCCAATCAGCCACCAGTTCAGGACGCCGCTGAGCAGCGACAGACCGCTTAACAGCAGCGCGAAGCGATAGTTCTGAACCTCCCTGCGGTCCATCTCATTGATGACGTACGAGCCATAAACCCCCTCGAATCGCTGATCCGTCGTGGTCATTGGGTCGGAACTCCACTGTTTACCAGTGTGCTCAGCTCCGGCCCGGCGGGGACGATCCCACCTGGATTCAAGGGAAACAAGGCACCGAAGTAGTCGTGCCTCCAGGCTTTGGCGTTGCAGGTGGCCAGAACCCCGGGAAGGGCCAGCAGTTGCTGCCGCCATCGCCAGATGTTGGGCAGCTGCCACAGCGGTTGACGGCTGCACCCGAACAGAGGGGCATACACGGTTTCCCAGCGGATCAATGTGGGGAACAAGCGAAGGTCAGCCAGGGTTAATCGATCCCCGCAGAGCCAGGGGCCGTGGCTGCCGAGGCTGTGCTCCACCTGCTCGAGCGCCTTAGATAAGGCGGTCTCCGCACGGTTATAGGCCGCCTGGGTTCTGGCAAAGCCGCAGCGGTAGACCCCGTCATTCACATCTGTCTGTAAAAGCTTCTGCCAGTCAGAAATGGCTGATCTCAAGTCTTCGGGCTCGAGGTCGGGTGCGTCAGCGGCAGCGGGCCAGCGGTTGAGCAGTTCCACAAGCTGGGCGCTTTCGTTGCCGAGAATGCGTCGTTCCAGCGGTTCCACCAATACAGGAACGGTGGCTCGGTATGAGGGGGAAGCGCCGCAGTGGCGGTAAAGCTCGAGCAGGCTGTTGCAGTTCCGCCACGGCGGATCGAGTTGCCATCGGCCTCCTTGGTGATCGGCCTTCGCCATCAACAGGTTGAGGCTTCCGCCCAATTGCCTCACGGTATGAACCAGCCATGTCCGGTGGGCCCAGGGGCAGCTGCGCCCCAGGATGAGAATGCAGCGGTGTTCAGCGAGCCGCCCCTCGACCGGTTGTGCTGGAAGGGCAGCCGACGGGTGGTCGCCGGCCGGGCGACGGTAATTGCCATCGCTGTCCGCTGGCCCCAGGCCTCCCATCAGCTGCTGCCATTGCCAGCTCCAGCCGCAGCGCGCTGTCTTGACCAGAGCCGGGGGGATTGCCATCACGCTGATGCGGACGCTTTAGTTTTGCTCGAACGCATGCTTCAGTCACCTCATCCGGGCTCGTTGTGATGACCAGCTTCGATGTGTTGGTGGTGGCTGGGACCCATGGCAATGAGCTGAATGCTTCCTGGTTGCTGGATCAATGGGAGCGTCAACCTGATTTGGTCGACACTGCTGGACTGTCCTGCCGACGCGTGATTGGTAACCCCCAGGCTCGAGCAGCAGGGACCCGTTATCTGGATCGGGACCTCAATCGAAGTTTCCAGCCGGATCTGCTTGCCGGTGATGGGCAGGAGGTGGAGCTGCGTCGAGCCCGGGAACTCGTACAAGACCATGGTACGGCTGGATTCAATCCTTGCCGAGTGGCTCTGGACTTGCACAGCACGACTGCCGGAATGGGTTCGTCCTTGGTGGTCTATGGCCGGCGGCCTGCCGATCTGGCTCTTGCCGGGGGGGTGCAACGTCTGCTGGGTCTGCCGGTTTACCTCCATGAATCGGATGCTGCTCAGACCGGTTTTCTGGTGGAGCGATGGCCTTGCGGTCTCGTGATCGAGGTGGGTCCAGTCCCTCAGGGTGTCCTGGACAGTCGTGTTGTCATTCAGACCCAGCTGGCCCTGGAGGCCTGTCTGCAGGTGATCAGCGAATCCCGTTCAGGCCTTGGCCTTCAGCCCAAGTCTCTGGTGGTTCATCGGCATCTGAGAAGTCTGGACCTGCCTCGCGATGAGCATGGTCAGCCATCGGCGTTGCTGCATCCTCTCCGCCAGGGAACCGACTGGCGTCCACTTCAGGGGGGTGCTCCTCTGATGCGGCGAGCTGATGGGTCGGTGATGGACGTTCCGGATGATGCGGAGAATTTGATGCCGGTCTTCATCAATGAGGCCGCCTATGCCGAGAAGCGGATTGCTCTTTCACTCACACAGCGCGAAGTCTGGCCAGTGCTCCCGAATTGGATTGCGGAGCTTGAAAAACTGATGGAAGGTTGATGCGGAGCGCCGCTGCTTAACCGCATGCCCAGGTTGTTTTGCCCTCTTCCGTGCAGATCAAATCACTGGTCTGTCCATCAGCCCAGTAGAGCCGCAGTCGGTCGTCTTCGGTGCCGAGTCGCAGGGTGAGAGATAGCAAGGGGCCAGCCGGTTCTTTGGAATCACTGGGGTCCTCGTTGGTTGAACCCGTTCCAAGACGACGCTCCAGTTGATTCAACCGAAGATCCAATCGTTCGAGTTCTGCATTCGTTCTGTCTGCGTTGAATGCTGTTGTCGTGCAACCGCTGCAAACGACAAGACAGGAAACAAGGCCGGCTGAAATTAAACCTCGATCCATCTCAGCGGATGCGTCTTTCCCAGGGTCTCAGCTCAGCGGACTGAGCACCAGCCTTTCACTCCAATACACAGTTGCTCCCTGTGCTTCCAACTCCTGGCGACGATGTCGGGCCTTGGCGAGTGGCACCGTTTCCTCCTGACGGAGGCCGGATTGCAGCCAGCGAATCAAAACCACAATGCGTCGCGTTGGACCCATGAACCTTAAGGCTTTCTGTACCCCGTTCCAGGGCTGAGCCTGTCCGGCGGAGGAATCAAAACATTTCCGAGACATTGCTCAACCTTCCGTTACACTCCGAAT
>QCTG01000020.1 GCA_003211235.1 Synechococcus sp. AG-673-B04 | reverse complement strand
TACGTTGGCGTCCACCGCCATCCCGATCGAAAGGATGAAGCCAGCGATGCCTGGCAACGTGAGTGTGACGGGAAGAAGGGCATAAACCGAAAGGTTGAACAGGGCGTAGAGGCTGAGAGCGACAACCGCCACAACACCGGGTAATCGGTAGGCGATCACCATGAAGACAGCCACAAGTGCAAGACCTGACAAAGCTGCCTGGAGACTGAGACGGATGTTTTCGGCACCGAGGGTTGGTCCGATGGTCCGCACTTCGATCACCTCAACTGGCAGTGGGAGCGAACCACCCCGCAGCTTCACTTCGAGCTCACGTGCTGTTTCGGCACTGAAGTTGCCGCTGATGGTGGCGGCACCGCCGGAGATGCCGGCGTTCTTGAACTGTGGACCGACGCTGGCTGCACTGATCAAGCGGTTGTCGAGGGTGATGGCCAGCAGCCGATCTGTCCCGGCAATGGACTTTGTGAGGTCTGCGAAGGATTCGGCACCCTCAGCATCGAAATTCAGCGTGACCTCCCAGCTGTTCGGGTTGTTCTGTAGCGGTTGACGACCGGCTGAAACCAGCTGTTTTCCTGTTAAAGCCGCTGGCTCCAGCAAGGTGAGCAATTCGGCATCCACACGCTCAAGAAGTACCTTCAGCTGCGCATCACCATCACCGGGCGGAAGGGCGACGCCAAGTTCTGCGAGGGTCTCGGAGAGGCTTTCGAGATCGAGCGCTTCTGGCATTTCACCTTTGTTGCGCTGATTCTCACGCAATTGAAGAATCGCAGTGGCCTGGGATTGGAATTGCCGAAGACTGCGGAAATTGACCTCGGTATCAGCAGATTGCGCCCGAAACTCGAGCAGGGCTGTGTCGCCGAGAATTCGCGCCGCGGCTGTTGGATCCTGTTCACCCGGTAGCTGCAGCACCAACTGGTTTCCCCCAACCGTCTGCAACGTGGATTCGGCCACACCGAGTCCGTTGACGCGCCGATCGAGCACGGCCTTCACGGCTTCCAGCTCCTTGTCGCCAACCACCGTGATGTCGCCGGCTGGCCTGAGCTCAACAGTCAACTGACTTCCGCCCCGAAGGTCCAGACCGAGCTGCAACGGAGTGCGAACGAGAAACATGCCCGCCGCGATGGCCAGGGCGAGGACAAAGGCGAACCAGCCCTGATAGCGCGACATCAATTCAGACCTCTTGGCGAACCATCTGGTGAGCCGCTTCAACAATCTGATGCGGCTGGATGATGGTCAGATTCTCAAGAGAGCCGTTGTAGGGCGTCGGAATGTCCTGGCTGGAGAGACGCACCGGTCGGGAGTCCAGTTCGTCAAAGCACTGCTCGGTGATCAGTGCGATGAGTTCAGCACCAATGCCACCGGTTTTCATGCACTCCTCCACCACGATCACTTTGTGGGTCTTGCGGATCGAGCGGCTGATTGTCTCCATGTCGAAGGGCTTGAGGCTGATCAGATCAATCAGCTCAACGCTGATTCCGTCGGTCTCCAACTGCTCCACAGCCTTGATGCAGTGATGGCGCATGCGCGAGTAGGTGAGGATCGTCACGTCGGATCCTTCCTGCACGGTGTCTGCCTGATCCAGGGCACAGGTGTATTCCCCCTCCGGCAGTTCTTCGCTGAGGTTGTAAAGCAGAACGTGTTCGAAGAACAACACCGGGTTGTTGTCGCGGATCGCGGCCTTCATGAGGCCTTTGGCGTTGGTGGGGGTACTGCAGGCAACGATCTTGATCCCCGGCACCGCATGGAAATAAGCCTCGAGCCGCTGGCTGTGCTCAGCCCCAAGCTGCCGGCCGACTCCTCCGGGCCCTCGCACCACGGTTGGAATCGTGAAGTTGCCACCGCTGGTGTAGCGGAGCATCCCCATGTTGTTTGAGATCTGGTTGAAGGCGAGGAGCAGGAAGCCCATGTTCATCCCTTCAATGATCGGGCGTAGCCCCGTCATCGCGGCACCCACAGCCATCCCTGTGAAGCCGTTTTCAGCGATCGGCGTGTCCAGCACCCGGAGATCGCCGTACTTCTCGCAAAGATCCTTGGTCACTTTGTAGCTGCCGCCGTAGTGACCGACGTCCTCACCCATCACGCAGACATGTGAGTCGCGGGCCATCTCTTCATCGATGGCTTCGCGCAGGGCGTTGAAGAGAAGGGTTCCTGCCACGGCGTCGCTGTGATCCCGGCCAATCCGGGGTAAGCGGCCAAGCTATCTCAGCCCGTGCTGTATCAACGAGTGCTGCATCAACCGCCGGCAGCAAAGGTGAACAGCAACAACACCGACAACAACATCGCCGGCGACAGCAACAGAGCCAACTGACCGAGGTCGTGAGGCGTCATCCAGTGTTTTGTGAATTCTCGGACCCTAGGCAGCGTCGTCGGCCGGATTCGTGAAGAGACTGCGAAGAAACACAAGCGTCAGCCCCAGGGCCACAAAGCCTGAACTGAATGTGGCGAGGAACGACAGACCCACCAGCAATGTTTTGAGGGTGACGGCGATGTTCTGTGCAACCGGGGAGCTGTAATTCGCTGGGTGAACGGCGAAATACACCACCATTCTTCGGCTCAGCCCCAGGGCCAACCAAGCGATCAGGCCGGCTGTTACGGCTCCGGAGAAAAAGCTGACGGGGCCCTTGCGCGGATCCCGCGGTTCAGGAGTGGTGTCGGTCATGCCTCGATCCTGACGCCGTCCGAGCGCAACGGGCAGCTCCAGCTGAGCAGGCCGACCTCCCTAAAGCGATCTGAAAGCACCGCCTGAGCCTCCTGGCATTGCTCCGGGTTGCGGAACAGGGCGAAACAGCTGGGGCCTGAACCACTCATGGCAACGGCCAGCGGCTTCTCCAGGGTTCGCAGCAAGCGCAGTGCGATCTGCACCGCATCGGTCTCTGGCTCCACGACGGATTGCAGGTCGTTCCGGAGCGGTGGCGGGGTCTCCGCGCGCAAAGGACGGGTCCAATCCGCCTGTCGCAGCGCCTTGCGGCGCTCCTCGAAGGCCTGCTCGCCCTCGAGATAGCGATCCTTGTTCCGTTCTCGGCAGCGCTTGTAGGCCCAGGGGGTCGACACACTGACCCTGGGGTCCTTCACCAGCAACACCGTCAGGGGCTCCAGGCAAGGGGGCAACGGCTCCAAGCGTTCACCCCTACCAAAGCAGAACTGACTTCCCCCAGCCACACAAAAAGGCATGTCCGATCCCAGTTCTGCAGCCATTTGTTCAAGCTCCGCTGAACTGTGGCCAAGTCCCCAAAGGGCATTGAGCCCCACCAGAGCTGCTGCACCATTGCTTGAGCCCCCCGCCAGCCCCGCTCCGATCGGAATGTTCTTTTCGAGCTGAATGCTGGCACCGAGCTCTGAGAATCCAGACCGCTCACGCAGCAGTTCAGCGGCCATCAGCACGAGATTGTCCCCAGCGATGCTCAGCGAGGGCACATCGCATTCGAGTTTCAGCTGAGCATCTGCGGTGTTGGTGAAGTGCAGACGATCCACAAGCTCAATGCTCTGCATCACCATCGCCAGCTCATGGAAACCGTCGGGGCGCATCCCCAGCACCTCCAGGTGCAGGTTCACCTTGGCCGGAGCCGTGACCGTGATCGTTCCCATTGGATGAGGCTGAATCAGTCGAACTGATTCAAACCCCTCGCCAGTGCGACCCAGGTTTGCGGTGCCAGCTCCTGGGGCCGTTGCTGAAGATTGACGCCCGCTTCAGCGGCCAGTTGCTGGAGCTGGGTTTCGGGCATCAGCGATCCAAGGGTGTTGCGCAGCATCTTGCGACGGGCCAGAAACGTCTGTTTCAGCAGCAACTCCACCCGACGGGCCAGCAACGGTTCCAACCGCTCTTCAGCGGGCAAAGGGTTTAACTGAATCACCTCCGACTGAACCTTGGGTGGAGGTTGAAAACAACGGGGCGGCACCGGGCAGACGCTGTGGCAATGCGCCAGCAACTGCATCCGCACACTCAGGGCGCTGAAGCTGCTGTGGCCGGGCCGTGCCCGGATTCGCTCGGCGACTTCTTTCTGTACCAGTAGAACAAGGGTCTGATAAGCCGGATCCACCGGTCGATCCAGTCGACCGATCAGACGCTCCAGCAACGGACCTGTGATGTTGTAAGGGATGTTGGCCACCACCTTCCCTGCCGGTGCCCCGTCCTCCAGCAGCAGAGGCAGCTCCAGCACATCCCCCTGCCGCAGGCTGAAGCGAGGCTCACCCCCAAAGCGCTCTTTCAGGCCACCGACCAGATCGCGGTCGAGTTCCACCGCGTGCACCGCGCCCGCTGGCGAGGCGAGCAAACGCTCGGTCAGCGCCCCACGGCCAGGCCCCACCTCCAGGACGCGATCCTGCTGCTGAAGATCGGCTGCAGCCACGATGCGATCCAACACGCTCTGATCCTTGAGCCAGTGCTGGCCGAATCGTTTGCGGGTCTGGTGTCCGTGAAACCCCATGGCCTAAATGCCCCCGACACACAAGACTGAGATCGAAGGTATAGACAGCGATCTGAGGGAGTGACAGAAAGGATCTGTCCACCGATCTTGAGTCGATTCCATGTCCAATCCCCTCCGCATTGAGGGCAAGCGCGACGTCAAGTTGCAAACCGACGTTGACCTCACTCTGGCGCGGCGCATTGACGCGCTTGCCGAGAACCACAAGGTCACTCGTGCTGCTGCTGTTCGCGCGGTGCTTGAGCGCTACGTCCCCAACGATTGACCAAAAAAATCCCCCGGCTGCAACCGAGGGAAACCACAAAATCTCGACCCCATTTTTATGTCTTCCGCAACAGAAACCCGCTGCACCGTTGAGGTGCCTTTTAACCTTCGCTTCAACATTCGGCTCCACACGACTGAAGAGCATCTGGAGAAGGCCACTGAGCACTTTCAGGACCCAGATCGTGAGTGGGCCTTCCAGGCTGAACGCGTAGTCCAGCGCTGGCTCAATCAAGAGATCGTTCCAAACCTGCAAGGCGAACTTCACGCCATTGCCCCCTCCACAATCTCGACTCCACAGCTGCTTGGCTCACTGAAATCAGGTACAGCCGCAGCCATGTGAACGAAGTCACCTACATCGCTGATGAAGCGGGGTTGGTGGATGAATGAGACGGGGTCATTACTGCGGCGACATCTCTGACGAACTCCTGAAATGCCAAGGCACCGTCTTTGGTGATTGGGCGAGTGCCAAGAAGTCCACAGCCTTGCGTGAACTAAGGCGCCAACGCATCCGTTCAGCGAACAAACGAGTCCGCGTCAAACCGCAAGTGAAGGGGTTTGGACGATGAACTGCAAGCAGAAGTTCACTCGCTCAGGCAGGGGCCATCCCTGCCTGGTTTGCGGGCGTGTCAAAGACTCAGACTGTTCCGTCAGCACCGAGATGGTGCTCTGCCACAACAACACCAGCCACAAGAAAGGCGATCAGGTGAAGGGTTGGGCTTTCACCGGAGTTTCAAGCGATGGTCGTTGTGGAGTGTTTGTCCCTCACAAGCCCCTCAGCAAGCCCCAGAAGGGAGAAACCCAGTTCTTCGACTACAGCCCTAACCACAGGGTTAAGCGCTACTACCGCGAGGGCAAGAAGGTCTTCTGCCCGCAGCACAAGGAAGGCGATAAATGGGGCAACGGTGCAGGTTCTGACCCGTGGCCCCTCTATGGGCAAGACAAGGTCAGCGGCGCGAAAACCGTTGTCGAATTTGAAGGCGAAAAGTGCAAAAATATTGCCGCTGTTTGTGGCTTGAACGCCATCAGTCAACCAGGGCATCTATGGACGAAAGATCACCTCCGTTTTCGTCGATATGAGGCTCTAGCTGCTGCTGGAACAGAGCGACTGGTGATCGTTGCCGACAACGACGCTCACGGCATCAAGCGAGCCAATGCATCGGCTGCATCAGCAACCCAGGCAGGGCTTCAGGTGCGCTTGCTGCTGGCTGAGCAGGTTTGGCCTGGCATCCCTGCTGGTGGATCAATCGATGACGCGCCAGGTTCACCAGAGCAACGCGCAGCGGTACTCAAGGAGGCGGCAAATCAGCAAGAGATCTGGAAAGCGCCTGAGTCTGTTGCCGAGCTGGAAGAAGACGACGAAGTTCCCGGGTGGAGTTACACGGCCCTCATCAAGCGAATCCTCCAAGCCATCACTGAGGACGACCTCGACACAGATATGTCTCTCAAGGCAACCCTGATGATCGACTTCAGGGTTCCAACTGGTCAGGTTGAAGCTGATCTGCTGCGTCACCAGATGCTGCTGGAATCAGCAGGCGAGAAGAAGAAAACACCACCCAAATCACTCAACCTTGATCAGGTCGAAGGCATGGACTTTCTGATTGATGGTCACGTCCCTGCAAATGATCAAACCCTGCTCTTTGGCAAAGCAGGCACTGGGAAAACCACCGCTGCTGTCGGCTACGCGAGATCTGTTCTTTTCGGAGAAGGCTTCCTGGATCAGCCGCATCCAGCCAGACGAGGCAGCGTTCTTTTCATCGCTTCAGACAGTGGCCCTGGCCCTCTGAAATCTGTGCTGCAAAGCGCAGGGATCATTGATGACCCTGTCTTCAAAAACGGGCCAGAGAAGCGGTTCCATCTCTGGGCATCAGACCGCAACCAGGGCATGTCCTCATGGGTGGCAGATCTCCGTGGATGCATGCGCCTACTTGAGTTCATCAAGGACGAAGGCATCGACCTGGTGATCATCGATTCCTGCAAATCGGTGACGGCACCAAGCGCCATCAATTACGCCGACAACAAGCAGGTGGGCGCCTTGATGACCTACTTCAAGGAAGTGATCTGCGCCCACACCACCGTTGTCTGGTTGACCCTTGACGGCACGCAAGGGCCAGACGCCAACTCAGGCGCCAAAGCGTGGAAGGAAGTTCCGTCGATGGTGCATCGATTGGAATACGACATTGACCCCAAGACCAAGGAAGTCGCCAAGGACTACCGGCGATGGGTGGTGCAGAAAAACCGACTAGGTAGATGCCGTGAGTTCTACTTCGAGGAGGACAGCGGCGACATAAAGCTGCGAGCCAACCAGCAGGTGTTCCCGAACTGCACCGCGGCCATTGTTGAAGTGCTGATGGCCTGCTTCCGGGATGGGCAGGAAGAGGTCTCGAGGGGGCAGATCGTTGCCTCTGTAGATGCCACCGGGAAAACCGTCGACAACTACCTCAGCAAAGTGGTCAAGGCAAAACACCCAGAGATCTGTCGCCGTAACCGCGGCAAGTACAAGCTCGCGCCACGGCTACAGGAGGCCCTTAAAAGCGTTCGGGTTGATCGGGAAGAAGTCCTTGAAACACCTTTCTCTCTGACTGTGTTGTTTCAACTTCCCGTCAAGTTCCCGATGGGAACTCCGGGAGTTCTGAGTTCTTCCCTCGGGAAAACGTCGGGAAGTCATCGGATGCTTGTGGCTGCAATGGATCTGGTGCAAGTTCTCCCCGACAGGGTGAACTCTCCTATGTAGAGGTGCCTATTGAGGGCGACTCATGGGTAGAGCTGAGGCGCATTAATACCAGTAACGACGTGGAGGCTGGCTGATGGATAGGGAAGAGCTGGATGAAGCAATCCACGAGATCCACTGCCGTGATCTCTACCTGCTGACGCGTGCGAAGCAGCAGATCATGTGGCGTCCTGTTTTCGATGACCTGCCGGAGAAGGAAGTCGTCGCTGAGCTGTATGGCGAGTTCTCGCCACCAGACCTCACCGCATGCATCGTGCTGAAAGTTGGTGAGTGGACCGTGCCAGTGCCACTGGGTGCGCACGAAGCGGAAAAGTGGGACCGCGTCGTCGATGCCATCGAGAACATGATCAGCGCAACAGACGACGCAGCTTCTGCTCAATAAGCACTGGCAGTCTTTTCTCTGCTTCTTTAATCAACAGGCCATGAATATCAATCGTGGTCTCTTGTGTTGGCTTCTGATCCAAAAGAGCGAAAGCAAGGCTCACGGCATTTTTTGCCCTGTATCGCCTCCAGATGCCAGGACCCAATCCACCATGCCTTTCTGTTAGGACAAAATATTGCTCGCGGTAGCTGGCTGATGGTGACGACAGCTGACCAATGAGTGTTTGAACTTTTTTGCCTTTTAAGTTGCCATTCTTGGCAATAAATTGTCGGTCAGCTCTAAAACCAGGAACAGGAGCCGCAATCTTGTTTGTACCGTAGCGAGCACAGATACGGATAAATCCACTGAGAGTTGTGGGCTTAATTTCCTTCCGTTGAATACCGCCAGTGCGATTAGTAGGGAACAGATATTCAGCAGCACTTTGGTTCTGACGCTCATCATCTTCGATGAACATCGTGAGATCCAAGCCTTTGTGAACAAATCGAGGGCTCTTCAGGGTGTAATTCGTTGCGGTCCCACATCGGTTCCGCATTTCATCGGCAAAAGTCTTCCTTCTTTCAAAGCCAAAACTTTTTAAGGCTTGTTCCGCAGCCTGAGGAAGGTATGCCTTCTCGATGAGGTTTAGCTTTTTAATCAGTTTGTCGACGTTGAAAGAAACCGATGCACTTATTTCCCTATGATGTTGTTAGCTACATCCATGATATGAGGTTCTACGACGATGATTGCCCGTCTCATGTTGATCGTTGTGATTGTGGAATGACCAACCCACAAGCAAGACGGTTAATGCGACTCGAGTCGGGCCGAACGACACCTCATGGCTTGAATGACCGCATCTTTATTCCAAAGAATCGGCGACCTTCTGCCATGACCCCTCATGAACTCACTACCTGGCAATAAGAAGCCTTCAGCCCTCAACCGTTGAAGAGTCTTAGTGCACATCTGGAGTTCTTCGGCCATTTCAGCGGTTGATATCCAATCCATAGGACTAATGTCCAACAGGTTCCAACACTCTAGGGCTGTTGGCTGTAGATATGGCGTAGTGATTGGCGGGCTTGCATGTATACGCGCAAGGATTATTCGATTATCGATTTGGCTGAGAGCTAGAAGCGTGGTTCTGATCTAAGGAAGGCAAAGTTTGAGCGCGGCTTAAGCGGAATGACGCTGGAGCTGTTGCCAACAGCGGATCGTGCTCATGGTGCAGCAATTCCTTCAGTTTCGTTTGCTCGTGACCTGGAGGTGGGTTCACAAGCTGGTGGGCAAGCCGTTGTCAGTAGACGCGTTCTGCCTGTTGCAAAGGCTGTTAGGTCCAAAACAATCCTCGAAGAAGGTGGCGCAACAATCATCGATTTGAACACCACAAGCGGCACAAATCTGCCTATCTTTGATGGTTCGTTGACCAATAGCTGTTGGATTGGTGAAAACGATCCAGCGCCTGCTTTCACTGGTTTGACCGTTAAATCGGTGTAATCCACGCCTAAATGCGCTTCTTCGCGGATTTCTTACAGCCGTCGGCTGATGGCTCAGCAGGAGAACAGAGCAGCTTTTGAAGCGCGATTGCTTGAAGAGTTGCGTCGTGCAATCAAAACGCAGATCGAAACTGCTTATTTCAGCGGCACTGGATCATCCAGCCAACCCCTTGGACTACTGAATACGCCAGGCGTGCAGAGCAAGACGTACGCAAGCGCAATTCCTATTTACAGCGAATTGATTGACCAGGTGGAGCTTCTGGCTGATGCCAATGGTGACTTAGCTCAGGCTCGCTTCTTCATGCACCCCAGCACGCTGATGGCATTGCTCAAGGCCCTGGTGGATGCCAG
Organism: Synechococcus sp. AG-673-B04; assembly: GCA_003211235.1. Taxonomy (GTDB): domain Bacteria; phylum Cyanobacteriota; class Cyanobacteriia; order PCC-6307; family Cyanobiaceae; genus Parasynechococcus. The sequence continues at coordinate 13,402 of QCTG01000020.1, read as the reverse complement.
TGGTTGCGAAACAGTCGCTAAGCCTGAGGGTGATGGCTATCGCATCGTTGGCATCAGGGTTCACACCAGCACCAGCGTCACTGAAAGCAAAATAATCCTGGCTGATGTACCCACGATTCACATCGTTCGATATGGCCCAGCAATGTTGCTAGTCGATCCATTCGTCAGTTGGTTGTGGTTGGCAGTGCCTAACCACAGCTGCTGTTGCTGGCTTCAAGAGTGGGCTCAGGTGCGCAGCAGCAAACAGGGGGAGGTGTCAGGTCCCTTCCCCGCCCCTATTAACAGAAAAGCGGAGCCACTAACGAAAGAGGCTCCGCCGCACCTACGACGACTCTCATAGCCAACAGGTGCATTCCAGTCGTAACTGTCCTGATCGCGGCATTGACGACTTAACCACTACCGAACACCAAAAGTGTCACGCCACAACTGGGTCACCGTTTACAGCCCTATCTCTGCAAGGCAATCACGGTTTGAAGAACCTGAAGGTCACTGGCTGGAACTACAGCAGCGCCTCAACCGTTGGGGAGGAGGGCAAACCATGGAACTGTTGGCGCCGAACGCGAATTAGACGCGTTGTTGGGCCTTGGTTTCAACAGCAATCGTGGCAATCGTCACGGTTGACGCCGCTGACGTTTACGCAATAAGGACGGTCAGCTTTTTACGTAATTTCAGTTGAGATGGTTTGCGCTAAATGGCTCACAAAATACTGAGACATGGCCTTGAAATAAAGATACTTGCCGCTGTAACAGCCGCTACTACTGTTTTTTGCGTTGGCATAGGTGCACAACCGAGCAAAGCATCTGCCTTTAAATATCTCGGTGAAGGAAAAAGCTGGAACAATACAACTTCGCCAATTCATGCGAAAGATATCAGCGTCAGGGGCAATCAATTGTCAGCCATGATTAAGTTCAGGATGAACGCTGTGAACAATAAACTTCAGACAATTATGGTTTTTGTTGATTTCCGTCAGCCAAGGTCATTCCAGTTCGCAAGTGAAAATTACGCAAATCATGGGAGCCAGGAGTTTGGATGGGCAAGAGCATTGAGAAACTCGTATTGTCCTTCAGAGGTGACAGACTGGACTGCAAATCAGCCTGAACTCAACTATCCTGGACGCATCAGATATTCGTCATCACCTGCACCTGCTCAAACCTCTTCGTCTATAAAAACCCCTTCTGCAGTTCCTTCACGGATTGTTGTTAGTGGCAATGATGAGTTCCATGATAAGTGTAAAGATGCAAGAGATTATCAGGGTTGTGTCGATTCTTTTGCAGGTAGGCGTTCTTCTTCCCATAGCTCAGATTATGAGCAAAGAATGTTGGAAATTGAAATGGAGAAGCTCAGAGCGTTGGAACAGGAGCTTGATCGAGCGCGAAGACATGCTAGAGAGCAAGAGGAAAGAGAATATGCTCGATCAGAGCGTCAACGCAAGAAGGAATTGATGGACGTATTTCATAAAGGAATTAATGATCTTGGTGATGCATTTAAAGGTCCAGATATCTTGCATTGCGATACTTCAAATTACGGATTGTTTCCTCAACAACCTGTTATTAAGACTTGGCGCAGGGTCCTCACTGGCAGGTGCACGCGGATATGTCGCAGCCGTAGGTTGCGTCTAGGCACACCCGTTCAAATAATCGCAATTAAGGCCGTTTAGGAGCGATTAAACCGTGTTGGAGAAGGATCTAGTCACAGCACGCCAAGCAGCTCGGATTCTGGGGCGATCACCTTCAACAATCAGTTGTGCACTGAAGCAGGGCCGTCTGAGTTACATCGATCCAGAGAAAAAATTGCTGTTGAGGTCGGGGTTAGAACAGCGATTTGCCAACGCCACCAGACGGAAAGCAGACGCACCTCAAGTTGCACAACACGACGACAGTGCCGCCGCTCGTGTTGCGCTTATTCCAGATCCACCATCACCCCCAGATATCAAGACAACGTATTGGGAGCGACTCAGTCACAAGTTGGAGATGGTGCTGGAAGGTGCCCCTGCTTACTGGGCGATGGAACCAGATGCACATATCCTACGACTATTCGTCAGGACGATTGATGAGCTTCGGAGTCAGGTTGAGGCTCAGGGGCTGGATGAGGGGAGATCACATCTGTCTCGATAGACCTTTACCCACTCGCCATTCACTTGCACTTCTCCAGGCTCATCTATTGCCTGGAACTTCACCCATTCACCATCGATGCGGTCGTAGAAGTTGTCATCGTCATCCATTGTCATGTCGAGGCCGGGGTGCTCGCCAGTCTTCTGCCATTCGTCGATGAGTTTCTTGTTCTGATCCTCTTCACCGGCAAGGATGATCCCTGGGCTTTGATCCAGCAGTGCCGCCTCAATCAAGGTGTCGCCATCAAACCTGCCGACCTGAATGGACAGCCCCTGTTGCCCCATCTTGTGGAACACGGGCTTGGAGATGAGCACCAGACCCTCACGCTTGATCCAATCGTTGAACTCAAACCGCTTTTGGTAATCGTGGCGGCCGGTTTCCATGAAGTTCTTGATCTTGAGCCTGGTGATTGCTGCGGCTTCTTTGCCCTGCTTCCGGCTCTGAATGCCGTTGAGCTTTGACCGGGTGAAGTTCACCCTGGATTGCGCTTCGTCAAGTGCTGCCTTGTTTTTCTCGTATCGATCCCTCAGTTCTGGCGGTATGGGTTCGCCTTCATCCATCAGGTCGCCCATCACCCTGGTGTTGTTATTAACCACGCGTTGTTTGTCGTTGCGGACGGCTTCCGCTGCCAAAACATCTTCTTCTGCGCCTTTAACTGTCTTGGCGTGATCTTCTGAGTTGTAGAAGGACTCCCATCTGAACTCTGCGAGTTGGTTCAGCAGGAATTCCTCGTCGTAGGGCACACCAACCTACTAGCCGAACGTATTGCAAGCCTGGTGGTCATCCTTGCCGAGATGGCACCGCACCATGAAGTACTGCTTCTTCGTGCCGTCTACTAGGCGAGCGGTTTGCGGTCTTGCCCCTGCTGTTGCGTAGGGCAGATTTTCAGTGAATGACATATTGCACTGCCCGCAATACGTCCTGTTCTGAAACAGGTTGTGGAGCTTTGATCCAGCGTTGCCGTATCCACCCTTGTGGCGGCGCCCAACCATCGATCGGACCTCCTCCCAGGTCTCACCATCAACCACGGGCGGGAAGATGCCTTTGACGGGCTTTTCAACAGGTTTGTTTGTTTTGCCTTCTGAAAATTGATATTCGCCGAGCACTGATCTATTGCTCAGGTAGAACCGAATCGTCCCTGGGCTGAGCGGCTTGGGCTTCTTCTTTTTGTGTTTTGGCCGTGGGTGAACAACACCCTCATTCCGAAGCTGAATCGCAATTTTCCCGGCGCCCATGGTCCGGCCGAGTTCAAAGATTCGTTTGATCAGCCACTTGTGATCGTTGAGCTTGAACTCTCCAATGCCGCCCTTGGCCTTGGGGAAGAAATCAACCCAGAAGGGATAACGGCCATCTCCATGCTTGAACGCTTTCGACAGCTCACCATTGCGAACGTATTCCCGTCTTTGACGGGCAGCACCATCGGCCCGCTCCTTCTTCCGGTCACTCTCGCGACGGGCACGGTTCAGCTCACGAATGATCTGGTCGCCGCGTTTGTTGAACGTGGTCAGAAATTCGCCGTCCCAGTCCTCACCGCAGATTGCGAGGCCGTGTCCGGCCTTGAACATCGTCCGCAGCAGGTCGATGCCTTCATCGATCTGCATCCGGCTGAATCGGTCCATGTCCTCCACCAGGAGGACCGTGCCGCTGGGGTAGCCAGCGTTCAGGAACCAATCCAGTCGATTCGTATCGCGGCCGGTCTTCCAGTCCTCAACGCCGGCCTCAACGTCCTCTCTGTATTCGGGGTTCGCAGCCAGCCAATCTTTGAGCGCTTGATCCTGCCGGTAGAGCTTTTGGTTGATCGTTGAGACACGCTTGTAAGAGACGGCCTATTTCTGGCCGATCTCCATTGACGAATTTTCGCTGATCTTTGCTGCCGCTTTTGACACCACTCAACCCACCAACGCGCCAGTTATACCAACGTTTCTCGACGTTGTGTAACACAAGCAATTAGAGCATGGCCTTACTGTGCATCAACACAGTTGCTCTAACCGGAACCAACGCACCGGTCCGCGAGCTGGGGGCAGGGGAACGATTGCGACGGCCACCTGCAGCAGGCAATCCGCCCGCTGTGGGTGCAGTGCACGCCAGCAACTGATCGTCCGCCCCAGGCGACGTCGTTTAGCCGGCACCACGGCTCGGGCTCCCCAGGACGGCGACCGCCGTCCCTTGACTTCGACCAGCAGCAGCTGACGTTCCTTGATCACAAGCAGATCAAATTCACCCCACCGGCAGCTCCAGTTGCGATCCAATAAATGCCAGCCCTTGCGGATCAGCAGATTCAGAACGCGTGTCTCTGCAGCAGCCCAAGCTCCTGCGGGTTCATGCTCCGTCTTTCGTTGCTCGCTCAAGCGTTCCCCCCCAATGGCAATGCGCCCTAGGGTTTCTGCAACCTTGGCCGCTTCGGATGCGCTCCCGCCTTCTGTCTTTGTTCGGCGCCCTTGCACTGTTGATCCTGGTCTTTTCCTCCGTACCGTCGGTCAATGCCGCCATCGATGTGGCCAAGCAGGTGCTGATCGGGTCCGACTATTCCGGCAAGGATCTTCGTGGCGCGACGTTCAACCTCAGCAACCTTCGGGAGGCCAATCTCTCGGGCTCGGATCTGCGTGGGGCCAGCCTTTACGGCGCCAAGCTTCAGGACGCTGACCTCAGCGATGCCGATCTGCGTGAAGCAACGCTCGACTCCGCTGTTCTCACTGGTACCAACCTCTCCGGAGCGGTACTTGAAGGAGCGTTCGCGTTCAACACACGGTTCAAGAATGTTGTGATCATCGGAACCGATTTCACCAACGTGCCAATGCGCGGCGATCAGCTCAAGAGCCTTTGCGCTGTGGCCGAGGGCAACAATCCAGTGACTGGTCGCGCCACCCGGGACAGCCTCGGTTGCAGTTGATTCATGAGTTTTGATCCCCGCAGCCTTGATCGTTTGCGTGAGCTGGGCCGTCAGCTTCCCAAGCCCTTGCCGGAACCGGATGTGCCCGTCACGCCGAAAGCCCGACAGGTGAGGCACAAGGTTGAAACGGAGCAGAACCCTGAGAAGCTGTTCCGCGAACTGATGCAGGTGAGTGAAGACGGCACGGTGCCCGAGCACCTTATGGCCAGGCTGAAGATGCTTGAGGTGGAGCGATCCTCCAGCGCAAAAGCTGCTGTTGTTGATGCATCGAAATTTGGTTCCCAGTTGCCTCCTCCTCCTGTGAGCCAAGGCGGCAAGGGCAAGTCAACTCGTCCGAATCGGCCGGATGTAGCTCCCGGCAGCGAGGAGGAAAGCCTCTACATCGCCTTCGGTCAGATGTTCCACGAAATGCTGGAGGAGGATGGGGACGACGTTTGAACATCAACCGCTGTCGCGTGTTGGCGGTCGGCAAGATCCGCCGTGGCTGGATTCAGGAAGGAATCGATCTCTACAGCAGGCGTCTAAGAGGCCTTTCGGTCATTGAGCTGCGGGATGGCACCCCTGAAAAAGAGGACAGTGCCATCAAGGCCGCTTTGCTGCCTAATGAACGGTTGGTTGTCCTGATGGAGGAAGGGGAAACCCTGGCCTCCATCCCCTTCGCCAGACGTCTGGAGCGCTACGGAAATGAGAGGCTTGCCTTCATCATTGGCGGCGCAGATGGACTGACGGCTGATCTCAAGGCAAAGGCTGACTGGCGACTCAGCCTTTCGCCGATGACGTTTCCCCACGAGCTGGCGAGATTGATGCTGATTGAGCAATTGTTCCGCGCTCAGGCCATCATTCAGGGCAGTCCTTACCACCGTGCCTGAATCCGATGCTGCATGTGGCCGACGCCTTGCTGCCCGATGCACTGGTGAACGGTCTCAGGGATCTCTGCGACGCCCACGCTGATCTCCTCGAGGAGCATGACGGTGACGCCCTGTTCAGCTGGAAACCTGAAACGGGCGATGCCCGGTCCCTGCACAGTCATCAGCATCAGCTGCTGATGGAGCGCTACCTCAAGGATCACCTTCTGCCTCTGGCGCGACCATTGGCTCCTGGTCTGACAGGTGTTGAGTGGTGGTGTAACAGCAACAACGACCTCGATTGGCACATCGATAAGGATGAGGCTGAAGGTCGTCGCAGTGGGACTTATCAGCTTCCATTGCTGTCCACTGTTTTTTATCCCCATGTGAGCTGCGCCGGCGGCGAATTGCTGGTGGCCGACAATCCACCGATCAGTTCGGGATACAACGGACCATTGCCCTGTTTCAACTCGGTGATGACCATTCCACCGGCACCAAACCGGCTTGTGATGTTCTCGCCCGGTGTGCTGCATCGGATTAATCCGCTGGAAGGAGAGCGCTACTCCGTCGCGGTCAATCTCTGGGCAACGGAACCTCTCGTCACACCTTGATCAGTTTCAAAATCAGTTCCAGTGGCCTGAACGTTCTGACAGCAAATAACTTCTGCGCAGGGGATGTTCGCCTGCCGTGATCGTTGCAGGCCCTATTTGAGTGAGAAGGGAGACACCTGTCTCAGAATGCCATTGATTCCAACAGTTCCTGATGATATTCACAGGCTTTTCATCGGTGAATGTTCATTACAGGCCTCATTCATGCAGTTGTCTTTTTGCCCTTGTGTACTCTCCGCTCGTATCTTGTTCAGGCTGAATTCTTTCGCTGTTGAAAACAGCTAACCCAACGCGCTGAGTCGCTGAAGGCTGATCCAGGCTTCTCTGACATGCCCCCTTGTTGGATCGATGTGACCAGGATCAATGGGTTGATGCATCCTTTCGACAAGTCCTTCGACAGAGATCAGCTCACCGCCCATGTTGCAGAGCTGGAACGTCCAATCACCAATCTCAGCCGGCACATTGAATGGAAGTCCTGCAGCCTGCTCGACTAGAGAGATGCAGCTGTGAATATCAGGCATGGACGCATTGACCTGCTTGAGAATTTATAACTCTGGTGAGCCTGTCAAAACCAGAGCATCCGCTACCGATAGTCAATAAAAAAAGAACGCCTTGATGACCATCCTCAATTAAAGATCATTCGGATTGTTCGTTAGATCGCATCTGCATCAATCGAATTTGCTGGTTGATTTTGCCCGACAGATTGATTGACGATTGTCTGAATCGCTCGTGATCTGTAAATAGCCAATTCATCGTTGTCAAAACGAAAATGTGCATATGTACCTTTGCCAAATCGCCACTTTTCTTTTTGCCGAGTTGATTGATCCCGAAGTCTTTACGCCTGGACTTCCAGATCTCTCACCACAATTGGTTCAAAGCCACTGGCCTGAATTTTTCGATGGAAAGGCTCCAACAGCGCAGGCTGATGGATTGCAAAGCAGCCATAAAAGCAGGCGTGTCTCCACTGTTCAGCCAGTCCGCTTTGATCCTTGGCACATCCTCCGGCAGCCGTTCCATCTGAAGTTCCACCACAATCAGAGCCTCTGAGCCAGCAGCCCTTTGGAGCGGTCCATCGTCACTGCGCTGCCAGATCCGCAAGAGCAACTCCAGTGCCAGTGCATGGGCCAGCGCTTCAGGAGCCTCTCCGGATGACATATTTTGCTGTTGTGATCGCCCCCCCAACGGCATTGAACGAGAACCTCCTTGGCTGACCAAAGCCAGACAAACCAAATAGGGAGAATCAGCCATTCAAGCCACGTCTGTTGAAACACATTGAGACTACTTTAATCATTTCGTATCTTGCCTTGATCTGGTCAATGTTGTTATTTCTGATATCTCATAAGCATTTTTTTTTTGGTCATGATAGTCCAAGATAGACCTTTCATTTTTTAGCTCGCTCTGCTGATTTGGCTTCTTATTTGCTTTTGTGAATGACTGGGTTCCAGTGATCTCTGGTTGAGATTGCATTGCTGTCTTGATCTTTTTGCTTGCCGTTGTGGATCAATTTGGTTTTTCTGATCCTGTTTGCTTTGTCTGCGTTTTTGGCCTTGATCCGATTCCGCCTGCCTTCGGATATAGTATGCATGTACTAAGCGTGGAGCATGGTGTTCGGCTCTCGGCATCACCCGCAACCCCTGAGGTCCGGGCGCACTTTCTTGACCCTGCCCCTGGCCAGTGAACGGGTGGCGGCAGGGTTCCCCTCCCCTGCCGATGACTACGTCGAGGTGGGGATTGACCTAAATGAGCAGTTGATTCGTCATCCCACCAGCAGTTTTTTTCTTCGGGTGAGCGGTCATTCAATGACCGGCGCCGGCATCCAGGACGGTGATCTTTTGGTGGTGGACCGCAGCCTCGACCCCCGGCCGGGGCGGGTTGTGGTCGCTGTTCTTGACGGCCACTTCACCCTCAAGCGTCTTGTGCGTCATCAGGGTCGACTGCGCCTGGAATCCGCCAATCCGGATTATCCCGCTCTCGAGCTGTACCGCTGTGGCGACGTGCAGATCTGGGGTGTGGCAATCCATGTGATCCACGCGCTTTGATCCTTCAACCATGGTCCAGGCCACCGTTCTGATTGACGGCAACAACTTCTATGCATCCTGCGAGCAAAGCCTCGATCCATCCCTGATCGGACGCCCAGTGGTGGTGCTTTCGAATAACGATGGCTGCATTGTGGCTCGCAGTGCTGAGGCCCGAGCCCTCGGTATTGCGATGGGAACGCCGTATTTCAAAGCGCGGCAGGAGCTGAAACAGCAAAACGTGGTGGTACGCAGTTCCAATTACGCCCTCTACGCCGACATGAGTCAGCGGATGATGTGCTTGCTGGAGGCCCATTGCGAAGATCTGGAGGTTTATTCGATCGATGAAGCCTTCGGACGGATCAGCCGTCCAGGACATGAGGACCTGCAGGGCTGGGCCCGCCAGCTTCGGGCCACAGTCCGGCAGCACCTGGGGCTGCCGATTTCCATCGGTGTGGGTGCCAGCAAGAGCCAGGCGAAACTGGCTAATCGCTTAGCCAAGCAGGTGCCTGCCCATGCGGGGCTGTTTGATCTGGGGTGCTGCAACGATCCAGACGGGTGGCTGGAAACGATTGCGATTGAAGACGTTTGGGGTATTGGCCGGAAGCTGGCCCTTTGGTGCCGACTGCGCGGTGTGAGCAATGCCCGCTTGCTGCGGGATATGCCGAGCGGTGAATTGCGGGCGAAGTGCGGCGTGGTTGGGTTGCGGCTGCAGCGGGAACTGCGCGGACACGCCTGCTTACCACTGGATCTGGCCCCGGCAGCGAAGCAGGAGACCTGCGTGAGCCGCAGCTTCAGCAGGCCGATCACCAGCCTCGGCGAACTGCGCCAGGCCGTGGCCAGCTATGTGGTGCGCGCCGCCGAGAAACTGCGCAAACAGAGGCAACGGACAGCTGCCCTCACCGTCTACACCCGCACAAGTCCTTTCGCTCCGGGTTTTTACAGCCAGACCGCCAGTTGTCGCCTGGATTTACCCAGCAACGACACCGCCGAACTTCTGGCGGCAACCCTGCCGCTGGTGGATCGAATTTTTCGTCCCCATCGCCAACTGGCCAAAGCCGGTGTTCTGATGCAGCACCTGCAGGGGAGCGAAACTCTTCAGGGCCACTTGATGGTGCCGACCAGCGAGGAGGAGCATCAACGCCGCCACGATCTGATGCAAACCATCGACCAGCTCAACCGGCGATATGGCCGGGGAACGGTCCAATGGGCTGCTTGTGGCTTGCATCCGAGTTGGATGATGCGGCGGGAACGAATGGGCCGCACCGCCACAACCCGACTCAGTGATGTGCCGCTGGTGCATGCCTAGGAGCGGACACCCCTCAAATGCTGAATTGCGTCTTGATGCGTGTTGAAAGGACAGTCAGGTTAATTCGTGGGCGCTGGTGCGTTTCATCGATTCAAGCGAGCAATGAATGATGATGTCCAGAGTTAGGAGGATGCGCTGTCAGATCTCCTGGCTCAGACAAAACATACTGTGGAGCTGATTGACAATGTGACAGGGGCCATGATCGAGATTGGCTGCCAAAAAATAAAGATTGCTATCGACTAAAACTGCGATGAGCTGTTGCAATTGGCCTTCAAAAATCTGAGGATTGATGAGGAGCAGATCGACGTTCTGACTTCTGACCCATGATCAAACAGTCTCATGATTGACTCGGATGGGGTCTTGCGAGGTCAGCATCAGATAGGCCATGCAATAGCTTGTCAACTGGCTTGGCTCTGGATGACCCAGAAAAAAATGCCTCATCTTCTGGAGCAAATGGCCCCCGAAGTCCAGAAGCCAAAACCCCCGAACCGCGTTGATCTGTTGAGTGATGGTTTCACCTTGCCGTTGCGACCGAGGAACTCTTCGACGTCTTTCAAGGAGGATCTGCCGCCTCTGCATGGCGTCTGACATGTTCATGACAACTTGAAACGCCCCATTCCGACGATCATTGATTCGGTTGTTCGCTAAAATTGCTAGTGGATTGTTGCTGCCGAGGCAATGAACGACATCAATCTTAAGCTTGATAACTTTTATGCTACCGAACTGATTGTCGCGGAACTAAAACTAATATCTTGAATTAATTATAGGCAATAGCTTGGCAGCAGCAGTAATCCCAGAGAATGAAGCAGAGAGGATTAATGCGCTGCACGAATATAAAATTCTTGGTACTAAGCCTGAGCAGACTTATGACGATATAACCAAAATTGCTTCGGCTGTATGCGGTACACCGATTGCGCTACTCAGTCTTGTTGATACTGATCGGCAATGGTTTAAGTCGAAGGTAGGTGTTGATGTTGAGGAAACTCCTAGAGATTGGTCTTTTTGTGCTCATGCAATTCATACTTCTGATCCACTAATTGTGCCTGACGCCACGCAGGACTCTCGCTTCAATGAAAACCCATTGGTTTGTGGGGACCCACAGATCAGGCTTTACGCAGGCTTTCCGCTTGAAAACAGCGAACTTTTGCGGGTTGGCACCTTATGTGTCATTGACAGGAGGCCACGTCAGCTGACTGAAAATGAATGCGATGTGATGAAAGCACTTGCAAGACAAGTGGTGGCATTTTTAGAGCTGCGCAAAAAATCCATTAACCTCATCGAATCTTTTTGCTCACATAAACACGGAAACCGAATGATTTCGACATGCTCTTATTGTCGAAAGGCTCAGGATCAAAATGGTGATTGGATGTATCTAGACAAGTACTTATCACAAAGAACGAACCTTAATTTCACGCATGGAATTTGTGATACATGCATTGAGCAACATTTTCCTGAGGTGCTTGATGCATGGCGCTCCGAAGAGGAATCTAAAAACCCCCAAACTTAAGTGCTAGCTCGAGTGCTCCCAGGCCAAGTAAAAACGTTCCGCCAAGCAAAACAAATTCTTTTGGGTTCTGAGCCATTGACATGAGGGCTGAGCCCACCAACAACGCTCCAAGGAATCTAAAGGGAACTTGAAGCTCTGACATTTAGAACGATTGCATTCTCCAAGCCTGGCACGCTGTTTTTACGTAAATTCATGAAATAGGTTTAATAACTCAGGGTTTCGGTCCTTGTCTTTACGAAAGTTTGTATTTTGGCCAGCTTGCCTCGTTTCATCTCCCTCTGTCGTTGGATCGCCCGAGTGCGCTTGCGTTTGTCTTGTATCGAGAGCGGGGTGTCACACAGCACTAAAGAATTCTTCCGCCTCTGGAACGGAGTGTTTTGGATTCCAGTGAATTTCTGATTTGAGCTGATCCTGCAGCGCCAAGATGGTGGTTCGCTCGGTGTCTTGATTTGACCCAGCAGATGCCAGTGTTTACTGCTGCTTGCACCTGAGCCAGGCAATAAAAAAGCCCAGTCAAAGACTGGACTTTCTAGTGCTTAGAAGCGGAGAGGGTCGGATTCGAACCGACGGTGCCATTGCTGACACGCTGGTTTTCAAGACCAGAGCCATAAACCACTCGACCACCTCTCCAAATGAGTCAACTTTTCAGCGGACAACTCGAATAATAGAGTAGTGCAGCGGATTTAACAAGATTTTTTTAGAGTTTTTTCAAGAGGAAATGCCTGTCATATAAAAAGCCTATATGATATCGTGATAGATTAAACGTTGATATTTTTATTTAGCAAGCAATATCAAATTGGCGATATAAATTGATTCTGGAAAGGCCTAGTCTTACTAAAAAATGGTTTCAACGTAGGATGCATTGCCAATTCTTGGCTATCAGCAGGCATTAATTTTTAAATGCTAGTATATTTGGAATGTTAAACTATTAGCCAAACTCCTTTCAGTAGTTATTTTTAGCGCTAAAAAATATTAATTATTTAACTTTTGCCCTTATTTATATAGATTCATGCCGAATAGTTTGCCTGCTTCTCAATCAATAGAAGTGCGCTTATTCAATATATATAGCTTAATAGGTGCCAGCTAGATTAAATATATTGATTAATCTATTGTACTTGCCATGCGTCAGCATATCAAAATAGTGAATCATATAAGCAAATCGTAGAAATAATTTGAGTTTAAATAGATATAAAATATTAAAAAGCAATATGTCTTGCATCCTGATAGAAATCCCACGTTTATTACATATGTTCTAAATAAAATTTATAATGTATGGTTCTGCTCTTGTTATAATTCCTGATGTATCTAGTTGTTCGATATATAAATTGTATTGTGAGCCAACTTTAGCTTTGGTTAAATCACTAGGCTTAATAACCAATGCCCATTCACCTTGATCTGAAACATGCCTGTCTTTAAATGTTTCTTTCCATATTCTTGCGCGAATCCTTGCCTTAGGACTAGCATTACCATCAATAATTATTCTTTTACCATTAATTTTGGCATTTATTATATGGTCGTTGACATCAAGAGAAGGAACAATTGGTTGTCTGATAATAGAATCTAGTTTGTGATTAGATGAGCTGTTCCCCCATGTCTGAATTATGGCGTTTAGGTCATTAGCTTGATATTGAGTTGGATATATGTTCCAATTAGGTGTAGCATAGGACATTATTGTTTGAGTTGGACTTGCTGAATTTTGAGCCGAAGTAGTTCTGTAAAAATCACCATCACTATCACTATGGGGATGCTCAAGCCCTAGTGTATGTCCTATTTCATGGAGTGCAGTATAAATAAATTGATCTTTGCTGTTTAACTCGGAATTATTGAGGAATATTTCCCAGTTACCTTTCTCATTCTTTGTCCTACTGTTGTGTATAGTAAGGCCAAGATATTTAATTCCGTTATTAAGATTAATATTCTCGTCATGAAAGAATTGATGTGTTGATTTGTCTCGATTCTTTACTTTCTTGATTTTTAAATCAGTAAGAACACTTAATTCTTTCATTGATCGCATTATATTCTTGATGTATGATTTTCGCCATTTTTTGGTTACGATCAATTGTGGACCAAATCTACCGCCCCTTACTGACACTTCCTTCTGCTTTGGACAAAACCAA
>QCTG01000019.1 GCA_003211235.1 Synechococcus sp. AG-673-B04 | reverse complement strand
AAAATTAGGGAGTCGTTAGGGACATTGAAGCCCGCAAAAAATGACTCCAAACGAAATCGAAGTTTTGCAGCGTGCTTGCCAGGCTGCAAGGATTGATGCATCAAAAATTAAGCCAGAAAATCCATTCACAAAGAGTGGAAGCACGGCGACATTACTGCAGGCATCAGTAGCTGAATTTGCGCCTGAACAAGCTGCCAAATGGCGCTGCGAAGCCGGTGCTGGCTTGAGTGTTCAGACACTTTCTGAAATTCAATCTGGTGGTGATTTGAGTGAAGCTGCCATGAATGATTTGTGGCTGCATGACCACCAGTTTGTTGCTGATAAGCAACGTGAAAAGTCAACAGCGATTGAAAATCAGTTGGCATGGCTTGAAGCCGAGGCAGACAAAAAGCGTCGTGCCAGGGAAGGTGACAAAGCTGTTGATTTTCAGAACGCCAAGGCTGCGGCAGAGAAGGAAGCAAGGGCGGAATCTGCAAAACGTGCAGCGGAAATGCAAAAGCGAATTGATCAGAAACGTGCTGACGATGCACGCCTGGCAGGAGTGATCACCAATGGCTGAATTAACCAGAAGTGAACAGATCGCTTACGAGGAGAGTGCTGCCAGGACAAAGAAACAGGCCGCCAGGGATCGTGGTGCTGCAGATGCGTTGAAGGGTGCCCCTGCGGGTGCTGTTGATCGCGCCAGAGCCAGAGCATTGGGACAGGTGGAGGCACCTGCTGCCCCGCGTGAATCGGCGCCGATTGGTGCGCAGAAATTTGTGCAGGTATCTGAGAGGGGCAAGAGCTATCGCGTCCCCGATCCGCAGTGGTACGCGATGCCCCCTGAGCAGCGGGACAGATATATGGATGCTGTCGATGCCGATGGTGCGCAGAAGCGCGACGAAAACACCATTTCGACGATTGCCCACGGTCTGCTGGATCAGCAGGAGTTGTTGACCCAGAGGGTGGTGGCGCTGGAGAAACGCGACGCCGAAAAGGATGCGTTGATCCTGCAGCTGTTGCGTCAGCTGGAACAACAGGACACCACGCTCCGGATCGAGAAATCGAACGAGCTGATCGAAGCCGAGTCGCAGCTGGCGCAGACCGTCGTCAACGCGGGTGCGGTGAAAGCGCAGCTGGAAACAGCAACCGCCAACAGCGCCCGTGAATCAGAGCAACAGCAGGCTGACCATCGCCAACGGCTGGAAGCCACAGAGCGGTTGGTTAGTGATCAGGAGGGTCGGCTGAAGTCCAGCGGGACGTTGTTCCAAGAACGCACCGTTGCCATTGAGCAGAAGCTGGCGGCCGGTGAATCCCGCCAACAAAGGCTCGATGTTCAGCAGCAAGAGAACGCCAATGGCATCGAAGCCAATCGCAACGTGTTGCGAGCGGTCACGGGAGTCAATTTCCAGAGTGAAATCGAAATGGCAGTGAAGCGGTCATTCGATCAACAGCTTGAGCCTGAAATGGAAAAGCTGATCGAGCGTCGTTATGTGGTGACGCAACCCCTTACCGGGTCGGGTGGTTATGACGACAAACCCGAGGGTTACGACGAGGCATTTCTTGCCCAGCAGATGGGCGAAAACGCGGTTGAAAAAGCAGTGAACCGTGCTCTGAAAAAGAGCAAAAAGCGGTGACGTGGCTTTCAACCCACGGCGGTGCGATTGCGATTCCACCGCCGAAGCGGAAGGCTGGTGGCGACATGCGCCCCTATGGACCGAAACCGTCGTTGCTGTTCATCAGGGCCAGCAAAGATCCGCTGCTGTTCTGGATTTATCGGAATGCTGGGGCTCGCGGGGTGCAGCACTTTGTTGAAGCTCGCCTGCGGATCGAAACCGATCCAAAGCGAATCGATCTTTTGCTGAAGGTTCGAAGTTCAGCCCGGAGTTGGCTGCGCAAATACAGACCGCGAACACCGAAGCCACGGCGTGATGGACCGATCCAGGGACCGCGCCCAAGTGTCTTTATGAGGCACTGCCTGCAGGATCCACAGCTGACCTGGATCGTCCAGACCAGTGGCATCGAGGCAGTGGTCGATTACGCGCTGGAAAGAGCCGAGCTGGGGCACTGCATCACTGCACAGCAACGGTGGATGCGGCTGGCGCGATGTGGAATCAGGCACCAGGAGGAACTGGAGAAGCAACGCCAACAGATCTAGGGGCAGAAGGAGAAGGCCCCAGTGGTTCAGCAGCCGACGTGGGAACAACGACGCCAGATGTTGATTCGGCGAGACAACCAGCGGCGATTGCAGTCGTCGCGATCAGGTGTTGCAGCACGGGTTGCAGCAGCACCGAAACCATCACCACTAACGCTTCACCGGCAACGGCTGGAGCGATCACTCAATGCGTCACCCGTCATGACTCACACCATTGATTCAGCCCCAGCACCAGCCACGCACAGCCGCAAAGCGAAAGGTGAATGCGGTCAACGCATCGGCGGAAAGCTCGACAAGTTGCTGGCTGAAATCAGGCATGAAGCCGTCTGTGAATCGGCTTGCTGTGAGGCACCAGTCGCAGTGATTGAACAACCGCCAGAAGTCGTGATTCACGACGTGGTGGATCCACCCATGGTCGAAACCAATCCCGGGGCGGATGGTGACGACAGGGCGCCCGTCGAACCTGCTGCTGGTGGGGGCACCAGTGGCTTCACTTATCGGGCAGACCCAACAACGGCATGGGATTGCCTGGCCGGCCAAGGGGAGATGGTCAGTGATTTGGGCGATTTTTTGAAGTCACTGGACGACAGTCCAGACCTTCGAGCCGCGGCCACATTGCGTGTTCTGTCCCGAGTGCGGGAAGAACTGGGGCGTGTTCCCGAGAGCGCCCAGCTGTCAGATCCAGTCCAGTTGAGGCTGCAGGACGTGGTGCTGGTGGCGCGTCAGCTGATGTCCCGACTGCGGTGATGGCGGCTCGACGCTGAAATAGATGGCCACACTGAAGGCTCGCGATCCTTCCTTATTAATGGTTCCAGCTCAGATCCCATGCGTTGAGATGGTGGCGCTGATGGCCCTGTCGGATCTGGAGCAACTGGAAGGACCATGGATGGAGTTGATGCAATCGAAGGATCCTGAATCTGTGGCGTTGGCGTTCAGATTGGCGCTTGCTCATTTGGTGCAGACGAGCAAGCGATTGCAAATTGCTGTGGTGATCCAGCAGGCAGAAGAATCAATCGACTGCAAACTCGTGCACGGTGCTGCAAAGGCCTGAAACACACCTGCAAGAGAGTGAGAGCAGTGCTCTCACTTTTGCGTCAAATCACGCTTGCAGAAGGCTGCAGAGGCAAGCGAGTGAGAGCAGAAATTCAGACCCTGACTAGAAAATCCCTGCAATGACTTGGTTTATGGACGCCTTCGTAAAGCGTGGGTCGCCTGTTCAAGTCAGGTCATCGGCTTATTACCAAAACCAAGTTGCAGCAAGAGTACTTCGCTGTAACTGGAACTAATCAACCGCGACATTCGCTCCTGTGATCTGCACATGAACGAGAGTGCAATTCGCTCCAAATATGACGACATTGGTGTGAAGTCTTATCGGGAGGCAGTGGAAAGGGGCCAAAAGCACGTTGACGACATCGGGGGCAATAGCGACGTCCAGGAGTGCTGAGGAAAAGAGTTGGCGCAGTCAATCCTGATGATTAGAACTTAGGTCAAAGCCTCTTTCTGACGCGAAATCACAGATGACCAGAGCACTTGGATCTGCCAAAAACCGGATCGCCCTGACATCTCTCGGTGTTGTGCTTTCAGGCCTGGCTCTGC
Source organism: Synechococcus sp. AG-673-B04 (assembly GCA_003211235.1). Classification (GTDB taxonomy): domain Bacteria; phylum Cyanobacteriota; class Cyanobacteriia; order PCC-6307; family Cyanobiaceae; genus Parasynechococcus. Next base: position 21,059 of record QCTG01000019.1, on the reverse strand, counting down.
CAACGCCAGCCGCCGCAGAACGCTGCAACTTCCTCATGCCTGTTGGAGGCAACGGGAATGGTCCCGCCCCTCACATCGTCAAGAAGCAGGTTCAACGCCCCAAGGGCCTGATCGGCAATGCCATTGGGCGCACCAACTGGAACACCGATTTCGTGGTCGATCAACCCAGCAATCGCTTCAAGCTCTTTTTCACTGCCGATTCCACGGAAGGCACACCGGGGTCCTACCCGATCGAGGCTTATCTCAAGTTTGCTGATGGCAGCAACATGAAAGTTGTTGATCAGTCCATGAAACCTCCGACGGGCACCGGGGCACAATTTGGTCCGTTCACCTCTCCTGCTAGCAAGGTTGTGAACCAGGTGAATTTCAAAATCGGAGCCAACAAGGACCCCGGAGGTACCGGTTTCAGTTACAGGATCTCGGTGCAGGCCTGCAATTGATGCTGCAACTAGAAGCAGCAGAAGGTTGAGGGATAGGACTCGAAACAATTGGGGCCAAATGATTTCAAATAGTTAGCTAGTCATGCTCTCTTCCAGCTCGACAAACTCTTCATCGCTGAGGCCTGGGGTAATCGTTGCCGTGACGCCCAGCCCCTTGGTCCAGGGATAAGTGTGCTTCTGCACAGCCGCCAGGTTGTCGGCTTCCACCAGCAGCACGCCACCACCGGTCTGAGGGTGGATCTGACGCGCCAGCACTGCGAAACCGGCAAATTCATCCATGGTCTTGCCGCCCTTGATGTAATTCACGATGGCGTCGGTGTACTCCTGACTAGTGGGATCGGGAGCACACCAATGGATCATGAAACGCGCCATCTGAAAGCCTTCTGAAGCTGGTCGATCATCGCCTGAAAATATAGAAGTGTCTGTCTTGTCGGCATCCATCTGATCATTGGGCATGCGCTGGTCTCATCCCGATTGATCGCGGTGACGGTCATCACAACCTGAATGAATCGCGGAGGTAAGGATCGTTCAGCAGTATTGACGCAACGCGTTATTCCCATGTATCAAGCCGAACTCAACAACTGGAAATCCATCGCCGAAAAGATGGAAGCCAACGGCACCACCGAGAGCTGGTTTTACACGCGTGCCAAGGCCATTGCAGAGGGGAAACCAGACCCGATGCCGGAGATTTCCCAACTGATGCCTGATTCGATTTGATCCAAAGCCGTGCCGATCAAAACCGCTCCATCAATCCACCGCCGGAGCTATCTGGACTCGTTGGAATCAAACCACCCCCCCCCATCAGCCCATCGGAAGTGGCTCGCAGAAGCGACCGACGCCTGAGCCAACAACCCATCAATTCGCTTTTTCGAAAAACGTCCCTCGCCCCCTCATAGTGGGGCTTATTTTTTCTAAGCCACAAGCCCTAGCGGTAGCGTTTGGACATAAAAAAACCTGTCGCAAGAGACAGGTCGGGTGATGGGGGAACTTAATTTATAGCCATTTCGACGCTATGGACAGGGTTCCGCTTGATACTGGTTAAAACGGCAAAGATTTCTACACCCTTCACGAAAGCTAATCAGTAGACAAGCACCACATTTGCGGTAATTGATGTACTATTTGACCATCACGATTCTATGTAGTGATTGTGGCCGGGCGATGGGGATTAGTCGGCATCATGAAACCGCTCTTTCTAGGGCGGTTTTTTTTAGTGAGTACAGCCCATAAAAAAGCCCCGGCAATCAAGGCGAGGGCAGGGTTCCCTCAAACGATTTGATGATCTAGAGGCCCCCAAACCTCAAGACAATTTCGATTGCGCCCAGTCCAACTAAAAATGCTCCTCCCAAGAGAGCAGCGTCTTTGGCTGATTGTGCCATTGGAAAAAGGGCAGAGCCCAGAATCAACGCTCCAAAAAATCTAAAGGGAATCTGAAGACTCAGCATTTAGGAGTATTACGATGTGACCATCATCACACGTCGTCTTTACGGAAGTTCATGAATTAAGCTTAATGACCTACTGTTTTTTCGACTGGCGCAACACAACTAAATACTCTGAGGGAAGCAAATAAAAAGCGGACGCCCAAACTGGGTGCCCGCCAAGACCCTTGTGTGAAAAGTGCAGCGAGCCACCAATTTCGCTACACCTCCACTTTTATTCGGTCATCAAGGCCTGCTTGATTCCTTCATCTAAATCCATAAAGAAAAGCATCGGCCTGTCACTCACCCGTTATGGCGCCGCCAGAACCAACCTGTTGAAGTGAGCGGAGAAGTGGTTTGAACCACAACGGACTGCTCAGCTTGTGCTTTGAGCTTCGCTTGCTCACCAAGCTCCGCATTGAGCAATAGACCGACAACCGCAAAAACAGCGATCAAGAGGACTGCCCCAGCCAGATACATGACGGACCTGGCGACAGCTTCATCGTCCATTGGGCCCAGTTCGCTCATGATTTTCCGCTCAAAAGTCATGAATATGTATCAGAAATAATCTCGGCGTGAGATTACGAATGGTTCTTTTTTGTAATACTAAGTCAACACAACAGAAATAAAATCATGTCCTGCGTCGCTGCACCAGCATCCTCAGTCAAGTATCACCTGCCTATCTTGGATCATTCATCTTCAGAGAAAATCAGGAATCAGCCATAAGATATCGCGACTGATTCGACGTCATCGAAAGCACTGCGGGTATAGGCAATGTCTGATTTTTTCACGAATGATCATCAGTGCAAGATGTCGCCTTGGGGAACACCCTGCAGTGTAGCCACGTGATTCGCGTTGAGAGCACCGCGAGCCAAGCATCTGTCCTGAATATTGTTGATCAAATCAACCGCAAAATAATCCATGCAAAACATGCCGAAACTAGTGACGACTGCCCACATCTTATGGCGCATCATTATGGCCATTGGATTCCTGAAGACGAAACCATTTCAACCGCTTCCATCGTGAAAGTTGAGAGGTCATTGATTGATTTTCAAGAGAAACGTCTCCGTCACTGGGAGTCGATTACACAACAAGCCTTTTGCTGACAAAGCGATCTGAACCATGACCCACGACACCAAGATGTTTGTGCTCTTGTTGCCGAGCTGATGGTGTACTGGCTTGTGCATTGGCACCTTGGACGGCTGCCCCAGCTGCATGCTTCCCAAAACAGCCGCATTCGGCTGCAACGTGTCTACTACTTCAGTAATTCAGTAATTCAGTAATTCAGTAATTCAGCTGCTCGATGCGACTGATGCTTCTTCGCTCCTCTGCTCTTCTCCTGGCACTGACAGCCCTGACCGCCTGTTCAACGCCACAGACGAACTCAACGGCCTCAACTGCAGAGGCTGAAGCGCCTGCCCCCACCCCAGAACCGATCACCAAGCTGAAGGCCGTGGCCTTGAGCGATGCCCTGCCCTACAGCTCTCAAAACGAGCAGGAGTGGGAAGGACTGGCCCATGAGGTCCTGGGTGTGATTCAAGCTGAACTCGGTAGCGATGCCGCACCTGAGATCGTTGATGTCACCAGCATCAAAGCCGCTGGTGAAGCCCTCAAAGATGGTTCCGCAAACATCGCCTGTGGGGTGAGCTTTAGTTGGGAGCGGGCCGAGCAACTGAGCTACTCCCTGCCTTTCGCCGTTGGGGGTGTCCGTCTGCTCACCACCGGCGACAACGATGGAACACCTGAGGCGCTCAAAGGAACGAGCATCGGCGTGGTCAAGGACTCCGTCCCTTCTGACGTGGTGGCCAAGCAGTTGCCTGAAACCGAGCTGGAGCAATTCGACTCTCCAGCGGCCGCCCTGGATGCCCTCAAGCAGGGCACCGTGGACGCCATCGCCAATGGGGCCCTCTGGGCCAAGGCCAATGCCGGTGCGGTCCCCGGCAGCAAGGCCATGCCGGAGCGTCCCTACGGCCGCTCAGCCGTTGCCTGCGTCGTCGCCCCTGAGAACCAGGCGCTGCTGGCCAAGGCCAATGTGGCCATCGCCCAGCTGCTGCAGAACTACATCGACGGAGACGACGCCAGCACCAACCGAATCAACCGCTGGATCGGTCCTGAGAGTGCTGTGGGCCAATCGACAGAGACCATTGCCACTTACTACAACGCTGTGCTGTCAACCGTGACGGGGATCGATACCCAAAACCAACCCGACTGATTTCCCTGCAAGACCCAAAACACTTTCTGATCGCAACCCATGAAACCCACCACCCTCTTTGGAACACTGGTTCTGCTCAGAACCAGGAGCAGTGTTGGCGCCACTGCAGCAGGTGCCTACACCTATGAGAAGGCTAACAACAGCATCGAACAGCGCATTGCAGCAGCCCGCAGCAACGACAGGTGGTCTCCCCTGCTCAAGCAAACATCGAACGAACATCCGGACATCGCTGCCTGGGGCAATGGCGGCGGCGGATTTGCCAATGCCCGCTACCGGGGAGGCTTCGCTAACTGGTAACCCAGAGAGCGCAAGTCAACAGGCGGTGAGAACAAAACTCTTCCCTGGCTGAAAGCATGTTGTTCATCCCTCGCAGAGCACACGTAGCGAAGGGGTTTCACACAGTTGAGACCCAGAAGAGATTGTTCCCTGCAGCAGGTCACCCCAGGGGACGATCCAATGTGTTGGATCGACGTCAGCCAAGACGGATGCAGCCACGGGGTTGGGAAGAACCACCACCGACCGATTCGCCAGCTGAAGATGCCGGCGCAACCATGGCGTGAGGATGAGCCGTTCCACCAAGGCCTGGTACGAACCATCGTCAATGGCTCGCGAAAACCCCAGTTGAATCGCATCGGCAAGCGCTGGATTGGATCGGCTGACGTAAAAGAATCCGGCAAAGGGATAAGCAATCAACAGATGTGGATCCAGCTGGGTTGAAGTTGCTGTGTGCCGCACAATCACAGCATCGCGCTCGAGTTCGGCAATTCCACGGGGAAACAACTGCACGCGACGGTGGTCAACCAACCGAAACAGGTCATCCGATCGTGCGGTGAACGTGCGCATGCCGGAGGCATCAAAAATATCCACATCACTCCATCCCAGCCCCTGGAGCAGAACGATGTCGCGCAGATCATTCAGGCTCCGAACTGAAGCCATACGCTCCACACCATCGCGATGGGTCCAACCCGTTCTCAAGCCGAGGATGCCTCCCGTCACAGGGATCGGAACAGGCTGAAGCCGACGGTTGAGCTCCAATCCTGCTCCATAAAGCCCAACGCTGATGGCCAACGGATTACGACCCTGGTTCCAACTGGTTTGATCCAGAGCAGCAATCGCCTCGTCTTGAGAGATCGTCTGCTCACTCAAGCCAAGCGCGTAGGGCCTGCCACTGCGCTCCATGACGAGCTTGAGCAGCTGATATCGAAAATCGGACTGATCCTGACCCGGCGAGCGATCCAACACCACAGCCAGAACCCCCTCCGGCAAGGCCTTCACCTCAGCGAGGGAGAGGATGTGCTGGTCGTCGACCAAAGCACGTCGTTCCACCAGTCTTGGCTGGATTAACAACGCACCCAACAACATCGTCATCAAGGTGATGACCGTTGAGACGAGGGTCACAGCACCCGATATCGGCTGAGAGTCTGACTCAGGAGTTTGTGCCTGATCTGGGGTCACGGAATGATCCACCAGATACCGAAAAGCGTCATTCCTACGTAGCTGGGTAATAACAGGACACGCAACCATTGCGCAAAACTTGCACTGAGATGGCTGAGCTGATGATCAATCAATTCATCAGCGGCAACCACATAGAGAATCCCAAGGAAAACAATCACCTGAAGATGTCCGATGAAACCGGTCATCGCTGTGACGGGCAGCTGACCCGCGATAAACACATAGTTTCCGCCGGCGGACACCACCGCGGCCAGAATCAAATCATCGCGGCTGCGGGTGATCAGCAGGCTCATGCAGCAGAGCCCCACGGCCAACATGTAACCAAGGAAATCTGGAGCCACAAACAACAAGCTGCGGCGTTGAATCGGCACATCAAACGACACCGTTGGCTGACGCCGAACGGAGATACCCGGAGCAGTGGGACGCCCCAGGTCATTCATCAGCGTGACCGTGGATGCATAGGCCTGCGGTTCCTTCAGATCCCAGCCTGGAAGCAACAGGCTGGGGGTCACCGTCAGGGGATCCTTGGGCACCACGTCCAGATTGACGGGCTGAAAAGGATCATCCAGGCCGACCTGTACACGGAGAAGCTGATCATCAAAGGGGTAACGCTGCAACCTCCATCGCTTCACCACCGCTGAACGCACCTTGTACAGACTCCAGCTGGCACCATCCACGACATCCCGTCGCACCCGCTCAAACCGCTGCACATCTCCGTCATAAATGCCATTCAGAATCCGAAGTTGGTCACTTGGATTCAGGTCTGGGTCGCCCTGCCAGAGGGTCCAGAGGAGCAGTTCGATCGAGAACTCATCATCGAGAAGATTGATGTCGCTGAAGTTCGTGATGTAGGCACCCACCCGCAATCCAGGCAGGGTCGGCTGCGTTGGGCCATGCTCAAAGGTTCCCCAGTCGATCTTCTGGGATGTGGGTCCCGATGGAGGCTGGATCGCCGAGGGATCTGCTGAAACCCATGACCCCAGCCCTACGGACAAAGCCAAGCCAAGGACAACCAGCAGCAACCACGAACGAAGGCGACGCGGCATGTCCAGCAACGCGTATGTGGCAAAGAGCTTCCTTGAAACGAGTCAGCCCATCGTGATCATGGCATCGACTGTGGGGTCATGTGCGGCAATGGATTCCCGCCGAAAGCTGCAGCGAATGGTGAGCATCCCGTCTACTTTCCAGAAAATTGTCACCGCACTGTCCGATGGGTTCTGGAGACATCAGGTATCTGCTGAAACGAAGCCTGATCGGTGTGCTGACTCTGCTGAGCCTCTGGATCGGGTTCAATCTCAGCGCCGGCCAGGGTCAGGCCAGGGAAGCCACCATCACCGAACAACGCCAGGCAGAGAGCGTCCCGACTGGCGAGATCAAGCTCAAGGATCAACCGTTTTATGCGGAGTTAGAAGCTTGGCGGCAAACATGGGAAAGCGGATTTCTCGGTCAGGTTGTTGACACCAACCCCCGCCTCAGCCTGATCAAGTTCTATTCAGCCATGGCCAGAGCCGGCCAGCTCATGGTCAGCCTTGAGCAGCAAGCACAGAACGAACCGGGCTGGGGCTGGAGCGAAGAATCCCAACAAAAAATTGAAGAAGCTGAACGCCTCTTCCGCTCAGCCACTCAAACCATTGATGCCTCTGAATTACCAGAAAGCATTCGCATCAATACCAAGGAGGAGGCAGCACTTAAACTGAAGGAAATTCTCGATTATGTGCTCGATCATTCCGATGAGCCGATCGAAATACCAACTAATCCCGAAAATGGATTCTGGAGATTGCCTAACTCGACGATCGCCATGGCGTCCAAACTACAGGAAAATGCGGATATTCCCTACTACCAATTCACCCAGAGAACGCTCGATAATATCGACAATGCATACAACTATATCCTTGAGATTCGAGGAAAAAGAGAACCCAACGCCGACAATCTTTTCCTAACTCCACAAATTTATAGCACATATACATATTCGTTTGGGTACCTTGTTCCTCCCAAGTTTTACCTGAAATTCCCTCAAAATATTCTAGATATTTTAGAATTTCCCCTTGGAGAACAAAGCCTGCTGCAGATCGCCCTAGGCCTTGTGGTAATTGGAGCTTTTACCCCAATTACCGCCTTCCTAGTTTATAATTACTTAGATACATATCGATATACCAAAAACCCTTCTCAAGGGCGAAGGAACCGATTCCTTAAGCAATCCAATACCGCATGGAAACGTTTCATACTCATTGCCCCCATCGCACCACTAGCACTAATCAGCATCGATCTGATTGACAATCAAATCAACATTACGAGCTGGTGGCTAAGAAAATTAGACTTTTGCTTTGACTTACTGACTTACATTGCCTTCGGGGCAACGATCATTCTTTTGTTTGAAGCCCTTGGACGCACCAGCTCCTACTGGGTGCTCAACTTCCTGCGCAGCACGTCGGATCTTGAGCGTAAGCGGATCCAGAATGTGCTTCTGCCCGTGTGCCGCTTCCTCGGAGCAATGACTGCGGTGATTGTGATCTATCAGTTGCTATTAAGGCTTGGCATGCCCAGCAGCACCATTCTGGCCTTTTCAGCAGTACCGGGACTGGCGATCGGCCTGGGTGCATCCAAACTCCTCGGGAACATTTTTGCCGGAATTTCAATCCAATCCGACCGCCCCATCAGAGTTGGTGAATTCTGCCAGGTCGGAGACAAGTTGGGATTCGTCAAACGCATTGGATTGCGTTCGATTGAACTCGAGACATTGTCGGCCAACGTTACCATCCCTAATAATAAGGTGGATGACACCACCATCGTTAATTACACGCGACGAACCCTTTGCTCCCAGACTGGCGAGCGGCAGCCTCTTCAGTCCATTGAATATCAACTAACACTGCCAGACGGTCTCATTATCGGTCAGCTGAATGGCATCACACAGCGCTGCTCTGACTATCTGAATGGGCTTGAATCAGTCTCAACCCATTCCTCCAGTTATGACGAACGCTCCAATGGGGAGATCAAGCTGACGGTGCTAGCGGAAGTTCGTATTTCCAGCTGGGAGGACTACCTCAGCATCAAGCAGGAGATTCTCAGCGATATCAAATTGATTATTGCCGTTGTAGGAAACCTTAAACAGTCCATCGGTATTGCCCGCGACACCCCTCTCTCCAAGATCGATCGCGTTCCAGAGTTGATCGCTAAAGTGGTGAATTGCGATGCCAATTTGAACCTCAGCGTTTGCCGGCTGAGCAGCATCTCGGACTACAGCATCGATTTCATTATCTTGATGGAATCGAGCTACGAGGAGGTTGGTGACTTTTTCAGTGCGTTGGCACGGGTTAACCGCGGAATTATTGATAGCTTTGCCGCGAACGATATTGAAATTCCGCTTCCCACAAGCGTTGAAATTCAAAAGTTCATCCCATGAAGAGAGGAAAGTCGGCGGCGTTGGTCACAATCCCGCGCAATCGCGCTGAATCGAGCCAAGATCGTCAACCGATTGATCGGAGCGTCCGCTGCCCAGCTGCTGAAGAATCAGATCGGCTTGCAAGCCCAGCAGCTGGGTCTGGCACGGATAAGCTTCGCGTGACGCAGCCCGCTGCTGCAGAAGCTCCGCCTGGTCGAGCGTCTGCTCGCAGGCCCGCTCATCAAACCCCTGCAAGCAGCGATGAGCACCGTTCAGAACCACTGAAAGGCTGATTGGCTGAGATCCCGCAACATCAGCCAGCAGAAGAACAAGTCCTGCAACTGTGACGGGTCGTGCAATCACGCAACAGGACCTGGGCTTACTGAGATGATGGCGCAACTTCCCGACCCCTTTCAGCCGTGTACACCGACTGGTCTGCGATTGCCCTGCTGCTGTTCACTGCGGTGCCTCTGCTTGTCGTGGTTGCCACGGCAACCTTTTTTGTTTTCCGCAACAAACAGAAAGCACCTCTCAGTTGAGCCTCAATCAGACAGCTTGTCCTGACCGGGAACTCGAGCAGGTCATCACCATGGCTGCGGTCTTGATTTGATTGGCCGGTGCTGCCGATTGGGACACAGCGATCAATTTCCCCGTACCCAGGCAATCCAGGCAGGTGCGGAAACGCTGACTGGAAACACGTTGAATTCCGGTTCCTCCGCAGACCGTGCAAGTACTCATGCGCTGGCTGGTTTCTGGATTCAGTGTGGTCGGAATTACCGATTTCGATCCCGAAGCCTTCCTTAAGAATCAACAGCATGGATCGGGTCCTGCGTCAAGCACTCGAGCAGTTCCCGGGCCGTCATCCGTGAACCAGGCTCCACCAGATTCAATCCGGAAGCCAGCACCCCCACCACATCGGAGGCGTCCATCCCCTGCTCGCGCAATGCAGCCAGTCCAGCACTGGCCTCGCGCTTGCTGAGCTTGTAGCCAGACCCATCGCAAACCAGCGGGCCATGGTGAAAGCGAGGCGGCGTCTGATTCAACGCCCGGTAGATGCTGCGCTGGGCCGGCAAGGCCTGGAGAAGATCCTGCCCACGCACCACATCGGTAATCCCCAAGGTCAGTTCATCGAGCACGGTGGCCAGTTGATAAGCGATGAAGCCATCGGATCGACGCAGCACCACATCACCGCTGCCCTCCGGATCCGAATCCAGTACCTGCAGTCGCCAGCTGGGCAGGCGTTCGTTCAGCCAGCCCCAGTGATGACCGGCAGTTCGACAGGTACCGGGATAACGGGCCAGGCCAGCCAACTGGCGGCGCGAGCAGCGGCAGGCAAACAACTGCCCGCTTAGCCGCAGCCAGGACAACCAGGCGTCGTAAACCTCTTTCCTGCGGCTTTGCAGGATGATCGGACCATCCCAATCCAGGCCAAGCCAGCGCAGATCGGCCTCGATGGCCTCAATGGCACCGGGTCGATTGCGCGGGGTATCGAGATCGTCGATGCGCAGCAGCCAGGTGCCACGGCGCTGCCGGGCTTGCAACCACGAGAGCAGGGCCGTCTGCAGATTGCCCCGATGCAGCACACCCGTTGGTGACGGCGCATAGCGGCCTCGATAGCCGCTGCGTCTTCGCAGCTGCAGGCCCTGGTCGAGCTGTTGCTGCAGATGGCCTGGAATCGACATTAAAAAAGCGGCCCACGCGGGGCCGCCATCAGGTTGGATTCCACAGTTGATGCGGCGGATCAGCCCTGAACGCGATCCTTGAACATCTTGCCGGCGGTGAAGGCGGGAACTCGCTTGGCGGGGATGGCGATCTTTTGGCCAGTCTTGGGGTTCAGGCCCTGACGGGCGGAGCGCTCGCGAGGTTCAAAGGAACCGAAGCCGAGGATCGATACTTTTTTGCCTTCGACAACGGAGTCGATGATGGTTTCGATTGCGGCATCGACCACCATCGAGACGTCGGTCTTGGTCAGCTCGGTGCGAGCTGCAACCAGATTCACCAGGTCTGCTTTGTTCATGGAAACGGAAGAGTCGGGAGGCGGAGACGGCGCTGAAACGGCGTTTGAGACCGCCGCTGCCTTCCCCAAGCGCGCCAATCGTATGGAGCCTGACCAAGGGCTGCAAGCGAAAGGTCCTGTGCCGCAATGCTTTAGCTCGATCCCTCAGGCCCAGACCACCCGCTGAAGGCCACCAAATGCTCACCGCGCAGAGCCCCCAGGCCAGCCCCAGAAGCTAGTTCTGGCCTTGCTTCTGAAGGAAGCCAAGCCCGCAGCCGCTCCAGACTCGCCAGCTGTCGTGGCCAGTGAAAGGTCCGGCCATGGCGCAGGGGTCCAAGCCGCCCTGGAGCCAGTGGCGTCAGCAAACGACCGCAGAAAAGCAGCTCTGCAGACGGTGCATAAATCACACAACTGCCCGGTGTTGGCCCCGGAGTCCAGAGCATCTGCAGGCCGCTGATGGTGGCGTGATCGGCAGCGAAGGTGTCCAGAGGAGAGACGTTGGGCAGCAGATAGGCCTCCTGCTCCTGCACCAGAACCGGCCAACCGAGGCGTTCCTGAATCCGGCGCAAGCGACCATGCCCCTCGCGACTGGTGAGCAGGATGCGAGGTACCCGTGAGCCGGCCAACTCCTGCAGAGCCGTGAGGCTGGCCTGGGTGAGCGGCGGACAGTCGATCAACACCGGCTCCGGATTCGCCTCCAACCACCAGGAACTGCCGCCCTTGCAATCCTTGTTGGGCGGGAACAACCACAGGTCCTGCCGCAGCTGCTGCGGAGGTCGGCCGGCCTCCAGAGCTGTGGTCATCGTCATGACGTTCAGAACGCGCCGAAACCACTAGTTTGAAGTTCGATTGCCCCACGGTCTTGAGCGGCATTCATTCAGGAAGCCCCTGGCCTCTCGGCAGCAGTTGCACTGCCAGGGGTGTGAATTTCTCGGTGGCAGCCCCCGCTGCTCACCGGATCGAACTGCTGTTGTTCAGCGACGGTTCTGCCACGGCACCGTCGCAGGTGATCGAACTTGACAGCCTCCACAACCGCTCCGGTGAGTACTGGCACGTGGAGGTCGAGGGTCTGGGAGAGGGGTGCTGCTACGGCTATCGGGTGTTCGGCCCTCGGGTGCCCGGCGGCCATGGCTTTCAACCCGCCAAGGTGCTGCTCGATCCCACAGCGCGCGCCATTACCGGTTGGGACGTCTACGACCGCGACCTGGCCACCGGCCCCGGCCCCAACACCCACGCCTGCCTGAAGGGGGTGGTGACCGAACGGGATCGTTTCGACCTCCAGGCACACCCACGCCCCCGCAACAGCTGGCAGCGCTCGGTGATCTACGAGCTGCATCTGGGGGGCTTCACCCGCCGGGAGGATTCCGGAGTGCCCCAGGAGCTCAGGGGCAGCTACCGGGGACTGGTGCAGAAACTTCCCTATCTCAAGGAGCTGGGCATCACTGCGATCGAACTGCTGCCGGTGTTCGCCTTCGATCCAGCCGATGCACCCCCCGGCCGCGACAACGTGTGGGGGTACAGCCCGCTGAGCTGGTTCAGCCCCCACCACGGCTACGCCTGCGGCGAAGACCCGCTGCAACTGCGCCATCAGATGCGTGAGCTGGTGGCCGCCTGCCATGACGCCAACATCGAGGTGCTGCTGGATGTGGTTTACAACCACACCAGTGAAAGCAGCCGATGCGGCCCAACCCTCAGCTGGCGCGGCTTCGCTGATCGCAACTACTACCACCAGACCAGCAATGGCGAATATCTCGATGTGAGCGGTTGCGGCAATTCCATCGCCGCCAACCAGCCGATCACCACACGGCTGATTCTCGAATCGATGCGCTGCTGGGCCCTGGAACTGGGGGTGGATGGTTTTCGCTTTGATCTCGGTATCGCCTTAAGCCGAGGCGACCAGCTCAAACCCCTCGACCGCCCTCCGCTGTTTCTTGCGATCGACGCCGATCCAGAGCTGAGCGACCTGAAGCTGGTGAGCGAACCCTGGGATTGCGGCGGGCTTTACAGGCTGGAGGACTTCCCCTCTCGCCGGATCGGCACCTGGAACGGCCATTTCCGCGATGGGGTGCGTCGCTTCTGGAAGGGTGACGAGCACAGCAGCTGGACCCTGGCCGAACGGTTCAAGGGCAGCCCCGATCTTTACGGCAACAAACCCGCTGCTTTAGGGCGCTCGGTGAACCTGATCACCGCCCATGACGGTTTCAGCCTGGCGGATCTTGTGGCTTACAACCGCAAGCACAACCTGGCCAACGGCGAGGACAACCGGGATGGGGAGAACCACAACAACAGCTGGAACCACGGCGTGGAGGGGCCGACCTCCGACCCGACGATCAAGGCACTCCGGCGACGGCAGCAACGCAACCTGCTGAGCAGCCTGCTGCTGGCGCGCGGGGTGCCGATGCTGCTGATGGGGGATGAGGTGGGCCGCAGCCAGGGCGGCAACAACAACAGCTGGTGCCAGGACAGTCCCCTCAGCTGGATGGTGTGGGATGACGATCACTGCGATCTGGAGCTGAAGCAGTTCCTGCAACGGCTGCTCAAGCTGCGGGCTGCACTGCCGCAACTGTTCAATCCCCTCGTGCCGCCCAGGGAAGTACGCCGCAAAACGGTGGAGACCCCCTCCGGCATCTGGCGCCAGTGGCATGGAGTGAAGCTGGGCCAGCCGGACTGGGCCGCCTGGAGCCGCACCGCAGCCACGAGCCTGCACCGCAGCAGCGATGGGGCCCTGCTGTGGATGGGTTTCAACGCCTACAGCGACGATCTGGTGTTCGAGCTGCCGGAGCCGACGTCACCCTGGAGACGGATCATCGACACGGCTCGCCCAGCCGGCGAGGACCTGCCCGCGGAGATGCCATTGAGCGAAGGAGCAACCATGAAACTCACCAGCCGCAGCCTGGTGCTGCTGCTAGCCGACGAGATGAAAGCGGACCTTTCGTTCTGAAAAGCGGGTGACGGGAATCGAACCCGTGTCATCAGCTTGGAAGGCTGAGGTCTTACCACTACACAACACCCGCGCTGGATAACGCCTAACCAAATCCCGAAATGGGTGGTCAGGGCAACCGCACTTCTTCATTATGGCTGTCCGCATGACAAAAGCTTCTGGGTGACATCGTCTGACGCACTCCGGGGAGGACCCCGCCGCCGCCTGATGTTGGCCTACAGCCTCGGCGATGGCGGTACAGGGCTAGCCGCAGCCCAGCTCGGCTTCTACCTGTTTCCCTTCTTCATCTGCGACGCAGGTCTGCCCGCCTTCATCGCCGGCTCGCTGCTCACGGTGATCAAGGTGTGGGATGGCCTGAACGACCCATTGATCGGCTGGTTCAGCGACCGCACCAACAGTCGCTGGGGTCCACGGCTGCCCTGGATGTTTAGCGGCGCCCTGCCCCTCGGGATCAGCCTGGCGGCGATGTGGTGGGTGCCCCCCGGCGATGTGGGCCAAAAAACCATTTACTACGTGGTGATGGCGGTGCTGCTGATGACGGCCTACCCCAGCGTGAACCTGCCCTATGCAGCGCTCTCCACCGAGCTGACGCAGGACACCGCCACCCGCACGCGCCTGAATGCCGCCCGCTTCACGGGTTCGATCCTGGCGGGGCTGAGCGGTTTGATCGTGGCCTCCCTGGTGCTCACCGATGGAGGCGGTGGCTATGTGGCCATGGGAAGGATCACCGGAACCATTGCGGCAGTGACCACCCTGAGCAGCTGCTGGGGGTTGGCCCCCTATGCCAAACAGGCCCAGCGTCCTGCACCCAACCATGAGCCCCCGCTGCAGCAGTTGAAGCGAGTGCTGGCCAATGCGCGCTTCCGCCAGGTGGTGGGGCTGTATCTGCTGCTGTGGTTTGGCCTGCAACTGATGCAGGTTGTGGCCTTGATCTGGCTGGTGCAGGTGGCGCACCTGCCACCGCATCTCTCCACCTGGTTCCTGCTGCCCTTCCAGATCGCGTCACTGGCAGGCCTGCAGCTCTGGAGTGTGCTGAGCAACCGCAACGGCCGGTTGGCGACCCTGCGCTGGGGAGCGGGGCTGTGGATCATCGGCTGCCTGCTGTCGATGTTGTTCCGGCCACTGGGCGCGGACCCCGGCTGGATGGAACTCCTGCCTCTGGGATTGCTGATCGCTCTACTGGGTGTCGGTGCAGCAACGGCCTATCTGATCCCCTGGTCGCTGCTGCCGGACGCCATTGATGCCGACCCGGGCAAGCCGGCAGGGCTTTACACCGCCTGGATGGTGCTGGGCCAGAAACTGGTCATCGGACTGACGATGTCGGTGTTCGGCAGCCTTCTTTCAGTCACGGGGTACATCTCCAACCAGGGGGAATGCTCCGGAGCGCTGAGTTTCATCGAACAACCGGAAACAGCCCTGCTGGCGATTCGAATGTGCATGGGTGCACTGCCGGCGGTGTTGGTGCTGCTTGGCCTGATGGTGATGCGAGGCTGGCCCGATCGTGGTGCCCATCTGAACGTTTCCGCCGGATGAGCTCCCCCCGCTGGCTTCAACGCCTTCTTGCAAGTCTGGTGATCGGTGGACAGGCCGTGACCGCCACCGTGAAGGGTCGGATCAACCGATCCGAGCTTCAGGACCAGCTGATGGAAGCCGGCCCAAGCAGCCTTCTGATTGTGCTGATCATCTCGGTGGCCGCAGGGTCGGTGTTCAACATTCAGGTAGCAGCCGAACTCACCAGGCAGGGGGCGGGCTCCACTGTTGGCGGCATCCTGGCCATCGGCCTGGCGCGTGAGATTGCCCCGCTACTCACCTCCTGCCTGCTGGCCGGCAAGGTGGCCACCGCCTACGCCGCCCAGCTGGGAACGATGAAGGTGACTGAACAGATCGATGCGATCACGATGCTGCGCACCGATCCCGTGGAGTACCTGGTGGTGCCGCGAATGATCGCCATGGTGGTGATGGCACCGGTGCAGTGCTTCTTCTTTTTCCTGGCGGCGTTGTGGAGCGGACAGATCACCAGCACCGCGCTCTACAACATCCCACCGGCGGTGTTCTGGGGTTCCGTGCGCAACTGGGTCGACTCCCTCGATCTGCTGTCGATGCTGTTGAAGGCACTGGTGTTCGGGATGATCATCGCGATCGTGTCCTGCGGCTGGGGGCTGACCACCAAAGGCGGACCGAAGGAAGTGGGCAGCAGCACCACCGGAGCGGTCGTCATGATTCTGGTTTTGGTGGCGATCATGGATGTCGTTCTCACCCAGATGCTCTTCGGCGGATGACGACCCCTGCTTCTGTGACCCTCAGCCCCGACGCCCGACTGCCGCTGCTGGTGGTGGTGCTTGGGGTGGCCCTGCTGCCGCTGCCGCTGGGCCCCTGGCCCACCGCGGTGGTGGTGCTGTTCGGCGTGTTCTTACTGATCCAGACCGCAAGCCTGCGGCTGGAATTTGAAGAACGGGCTCTGATCGTGTGGCAGAACAGCCGCGAGCTGCGGCGTTTCCCCTACGACCAGTGGCTCACCTGGCGCTTGTTTGCACCCTGGCTGCCGGGATTGTTCTATTTCCGTGAAACCCAGAGCATTCACTTCCTGCCAATCCTGTTCAGCCAGAAACAGCTGCGGGAACAGCTGGAGCTGCGGGTGGGGGCGCTGGAAGTGCCGAAACCGGAGGGTGCAGACTCGCCCAGCTAGCTAAACTTAGCCAAGCCTGAACGGGTGCCATGGCCACGGTGAATGTGCATGAGGCAAAAACGCAGTTGTCGCGTCTGCTTCTGCAAGCGGAAGCCTGAGAAACCGTTGTGATTGCCCGCGCCGGCAAACCCTCCGCCCAATTGGTTCCCATCGACGGACAGCGCAAAGGCTTGAAGCCTCCGGGTGCCATGCGAGATCAGATCAGCATCGGCGAGGACTTCGATGCCCCACTGGATTCGCTGTTTGACGCCGCCATTGAGCCTGACAACAGCCACGATCGATGAGTCGGGTTCTGCTCGACACCCATCTGCTGTTGTGGTGGCTCAAAGATGATCCGCGCTTGCCGAGCGTCCTCGTCACCGAGCTTCAAACCGATCTCCACACGGTCTGGATCAGTCAGACCTCGCTATGGGAATTGGCGATCAAGCTGAACCTTGGTCGGCTGAACGTTGACCTGAGGGCACTGGAGCAACTTGTCCCGAAGCAGGGCTTTCAGTGGCTCATGATCAGCAACGACCATCTGCTGGAGGTGGCCCGTTTGGAGCAAATCGAAGGCCATCGTGATCCCTTCGACCGGCTCTTGGTCTGCCAAAGCAGGGTTGAACCCTTGCTGCTGTTCACCTGCGATCAAGCCTTGGCTGACTACGGATCCTGTGTGCGGGTGTTTGGCTAGGCAACAGGCCTGCAAGGCCCTGAAGCAACCACCACGGTATTCGCCATCCGGCGGCGCAAGAGTGATGCACGGATGAGCCTGCAGCGAGAGCAAGACAGCGACCAGGCACGCAGCGTTACCGAGCAAGTGCTGAAGCTCGCCGAGGCCACCATTCAGCAATAAGCACGATATTCTCACGATTTCGGCAATATATCGTATAAATATTGCACTAAATACATCAACACCAGTTCCGGCCTGGTGTCTTGGCGTCTGGTCGGCTGGAATGGAGCGATGGAGAGCACGGCCGCTGACGCAATGCCTGACGACACCGACCTGAACCCTCAGGAACCCGAGACCGAGCAGTCACCCACAGACGCCGGAGTGGAGCAAGAGGCTGAAGCCTTTACTCCTGAGCTCAATGCGGTGGTGGAGCTGGCCCTCAAAGATCTGAAGGAACGCCGTGATGCGCTGGAGAAGGAGATCAGCGAGCTGGCCCAGCGCAAGCAACAGCTGGAGCATGAGCTCAAAACAAACTTCGCCGGCCAGTCCGATGCCATCGCCCGGCGCGTGAAGGGCTTCCAGGAGTACCTGGGCGGAGCGCTTGGGGATCTGGTGCAGAGCGTGGAAAACCTGGAGCTGGTAGTGCAGCCGATGGTGGTGCAGCCCTCCCCCCTGGATCAGCAGGCCGACAGCAGCGGTGCCGCTCACGGCAGTGAGGGAGCGGCGGCACCGGCTGCGGCGGTGGCCGACACCTTTCGCCCCGATGAAGACCTGATTCGCGCAGCCCTGGAGCGGTTCCTCAAACAGCCGGATGTCTATGCCGACTCCTGGAACCTGCGCCGCAGCATCGATGCGCGCGACACGGCCCTGCTGGAGGACTGGTTTTTCAACCAGGGCGGTCGCGGTGCCCAGCCCAGCCGCGGCAGCCGACCGCGCAACATTCTCGCCAGTGCGGCCTTGGTCGCCATCATCGGTGAGCTCTACGGCGATCAGTTCCAGTGCCTGGTGCTGGCCGGAGGCCCGGAACGCCTCGGCGAATGGCGCCGGGGCCTGCAGGACGCCCTCGGCCTGGGCCGCGAAGACTTCGGCCCCAGCAGCGGCATTGTGCTGTTCGAACGACCCGAAGCACTGGTGGAACGCGCCGATCGGCTCGAGGAGCGGGGCGAGGTGCCGCTGATCCTGATTGATGCCGCCGAACGCAGCGTGGAGATCCCCGTGCTTCAGTTCCCGCTCTGGCTGGCCTTCGCGGCCGGACCGGGTGAACGCCTCGACGACGACGACCTGCTGTGATCCTTACCGCCCTTCTGTTTCTCGCCATCGGCTACTTGCTGGGAGCGATTCCACCCGGTTACCTCGCCGGCCGCTGGTTGAAGGGCATTGATCTACGCGACTGCGGCTCCGGCAGCACCGGCGCCACCAACGTGCTGCGCAACGTGGGCAAGGGGCCAGCGCTGCTGGTATTCCTGCTGGATGTGGGCAAAGGCGCCCTAGCGGTGCTGCTGGCGAAAAGCGTTGGACTGAACGACTGGGTGCAGGTGCTGGCTGGCCTGGCAACCCTCGCCGGCCACATCTGGCCGGTGTGGCTGGGCTGGAAAGGGGGCAAGGCCGTCGCCACCGGTTTAGGGATGTTTCTGGGGCTGGCCTGGCCAGTGGGGCTAGCCAGCTTTGGCTTGTTCATGGCGACGATCAGCCTGAGCCGAATCGTGTCGCTCGCGAGCGTGGTCGCAGCGATTGGCCTACCGGTGTTGATGCTGGTTGCCGGCAACAGCAGCGCCTACGTGGTGGTGTCGTTGGTGGCCAGCTCGATGGTGATCTGGCGGCATCGAAGCAACATCCAGCGGCTGATGGCTGGCACCGAACCACGGATCGGCCAGAAGCAGAAGGCCTGAGCCGTTCGCGCTCCTGACCAATCCCTGTTCAATCAGCCGTCGAATTCCGGCAGCCCATAGCTGTCCTGCACCGCGTAACTCCAGCCTCCACTGGATGGATCAAACGTCTTGTCGGAGAACAAATCGCCGTAGATCGCCGGGAAGTTGGCATCGGTGTCATCACCCATCGCCACCACATCCACCTCTAAGCCGTCCTCACACGCGGCCTGCTTCGCGACAGCATCCAGCGCTGCATTCAGCTGCCGCTGCATCACAGGCCAGGGGAGATCGCCGCTGTTGTCCTCCAGATAGAACGCATCGCCCGCCTGGTTGTAAATCAATCCAGACGTGGTGATCGGGTCACCGCCGAGCTTCTTCAGTAGGGGCACAGCCTCACCGACAAGCGAATCCGATCCAGCTCCTTCACGCGTGTCCCACCAGGCACGCCGTTCAGGCCGGCCGTCGGTGGTCATCGCCACGTAGGTGAAGCCATTGGCATCGCCAGCTGCCACCTGCTCACTCAGCAGATGCTCCAGACCCATCAGCGCTCCGAGCATTTCGGGGCCGGAGTACAGGTTCGAGCTGGGGCGGCCAGAACCCTGGAAGAGATCATCTGCTGTGGGATCCGGCAGATCACGGCGCTGCCACAGGCTGTTGCCATCAATCGAGTTGCCATAGATCTGATCCGGTGTCTGCACATCGAGGATCCTCTCGGCCACATCCATTCCCTTCTGCGGCTTGTTCGGTCCAGAGGACGTCTTGGCGTAATCCACCGCATTGCCGTAGGTGATCAGATACACCGTCACCTTCTGCGCCTCATCAGCGGAAACATCCGGAAGCAGCACCACCTCAAAGTCCGACAACGTCTCCGCCAAAGAGGCAGACGAGTTGTTGATCACTGCATCACGGAATGCCTCGGTGCTCAGCACATCATCCGCACCGATGCGACTGAAGCCATATCCCGCTTTCTCGATCGCCTACTGGTAGGCGTAGAGCGCCACACGATCCTGCGCTTCGAGACGATCACTGCGGGATGCCGAACTGGTGGAGGGATCCGACTGAAGCATCGAGGTGGAGTTATCCAGCACCAGATACAGCACCACATCGTCGATACATTTACCTGGCTCCGGCGGTGCTGGCTGGCACTCCTCCAAGCCATCCAGGCTGGCCGTGGCGTCCGCCAACACTTCACCCGCCTGAGACAGCTCGAGGCTGAGCGATTCCGAACCGGTCAAACCACTATTGGCCGTGACCGTGACGCTGAACTCAAACTCCGAAACGCCTGGTGCAGCCTGAATTTGCCCTGCTTCACCCCCTTCGATCAGAAGCACGTCCTCTTTGGGATCCAGCGTCACGCTGTTCACCGTGTATCCATCGCCTGAGAGATTCGATGCCTCGAGCGAGTAGTCGTAGATCTGAGACTCATCGCTGGCAGGGTCCAGCTCCACGGTGAACTTGAACACAGCGTCCTTATCGCTGAGGGTTTCTGTCTCGACGCAAGCTCTCTCCGCCTCAATCTCAACATCGGGCGGATCCACTGGCGGTGGTGGTGCCGGCTCGCAGTTCTCGAAGTTCGCGATCTTCGCGACTTCATTATCACTGCTGCCTGTCTCTGGATTGGTCACCTCCAGCATCAATTCCTCATTCCCGCTCAACACATCGTTCGCTTCAATTTCAACCGTAACAACAAAACTCTCAACACCCGCTGCTAATTCAAATTCACCACTCTTCTGCCCAGGCGTTAACACCGTCACATCATCAGCATTCACCACCTCAATCCCGATCACCGCATAACCCTTCAGACCCTTCACATTGCTGAAGTCGTACTCATAAATCTTCTGCTCGTCGCATGGATCCTCGATCGTCACCTCAAACGTGAAGCTTGCTCGCTTCCCTTCCTCATCTCCCTCATCACACACACCAATCGCATCCACATCGATCGCATCGCCACATAGCCAAACCGTGGGAATTCAATCCTCGACATCTCGCAAACCAACCGCATTCGACGTCACACCACC
>QCTG01000018.1 GCA_003211235.1 Synechococcus sp. AG-673-B04 | reverse complement strand
CATCACCCTGAACAGTCCGGTTCTGGCGACCGATGGCCGTGAAGCGGCGGCGGAATTCGCCCTTGATCCCTTGCTTGATGATCTGAGCAACAACCGACCGCTGCGACTGATGTTGCCGGGGGTGTTCAACGAATTGCCGGTTCCTCCTTATGTCGTGGGTGAGTGGCGGTCGCTGCAGATGGAACCTCTCAGCTGATGTGGGAGAAGTGGATGCGCCGGGCTCTCGAGCTGGCGGCTCTGGCGGAGGGGCGGACCAGCCCTAACCCCCTTGTGGGCGCTTTGGTCCTGGATCAGACCGGTCGCCTGGTGGGAGAGGGGTTCCACTCCCGCGCTGGTGAACCCCATGCTGAGGTCGGCGCCCTGGCCCAGGCGGGGGAGGCCGCGCGCGGCGGAACACTGGTGGTCACCCTTGAACCCTGTTGCCACCACGGCCGCACCCCCCCTTGCAGTGAAGCCGTGATTCGTGCAGGGATCGCCAGAGTTGTTGTGGCGCTGAAGGATCCCGATCCCCGGGTGGCAGGCGGCGGTATCGCTCAGCTGCGTCAGGCCGGTGTCGAGGTGATTGCAGATGTCCTCCGCGAGGCGGCGGAAGAACAGAACCATGCCTTTCTGCACCGCCTGAAGACGGGACGTCCCTGGGGCGTCCTCAAGTGGGCCATGAGCCTGGATGGGCGCACGGCTTTACCGAATGGCCTCAGCCAGTGGATCAGCGGTCCTCCTGCCCGAGCCTGGGTGCACCGACTAAGGGCCGGTTGTGACGCTGTGGTCGTGGGTGGAGGCACCGTCCGTGCAGACGATCCTCTGCTGACCAGCCGTGGTCAGCGACTGCCGGAACCATTGCGGGTGGTGCTCAGTCGCAGTTTGGATTTACCTGAGAAGGCTCGTCTCTGGGATGTAGACCCTGCTCCCACCGTGGTGGCCCATGGACCTGAAGCCGCTGGACGTTCTCTGGTTTGCGGGCCGGAGCGATTGCCGTTGGAGGAATGCGAACCAAAGGCTCTGATGCAGGCCCTAGCCAACCGTGGTTGCAACCGGGTGCTTTGGGAATGCGGCCCGAAGCTGGCCGCCATCGCCCTGCGCCAGGGTTGCATTCAGGAGGTTGCTGCTGTGGTGGCACCCAAGTTGATGGGTGGCATGGCGGCGCGAACGCCGCTGGGGGACCTGGGCCTGCAGCGGATGGAGGATGTGCCCACCGGAATGCTTCAGCATCCAATTGGAATCGGTGACGACTGGCTGATGCGGTTCCGGCTCCGTGCTTGCATCGACTTCAATAGATGACATCGCATGGCAGCTGACAAGGATCTGCTCAAGGAGGTCGCTCTCGAGCTCTGGAACACCACCAAGAAGCTCCGACCAGGCCTGCCGAAGGCTCCTCGCGCCCAGTTGGTTCTCAAGGCCTTGCTGACGATCGGCGATATGCACGATCAGCTGGAGGCCTCGATGGTGCTGGGTTTGATCTCCGATCAGGAGCCCGATGATGAGCCCTCCTCTGAAGAGACCTCCAGCCAGACTTCGTCGGATTCAGCTCCAACGGACAACAGTGATCGGGACAGCACCCGAGTTGTGCGCAAGCGTTCCGCCGCCAGATGAAGCAGGTCTGCTCCGTTTGATTCGAACCATGCGCACGCTCCTTTGGTTCGAAGAGATGCAGCATTCGACGGTGAAGGGTTTTCAATCCAGAGCGATGGTTGATGGGAGGGTTTCTCCCCGGGACTCTCGGCCGATGGGTATTGGTTTCGCATCGGCAGCTGGACTGCAACTGGCCCTCATCCTTCTCCGGGAGTGAGGGTCAGACCCAGCTGTCTCCAGGCCTCATTCATTTGCTTGGCAGAGCTGAAGCATTTGAAGCTTCATGGCCTCCCCCGCAAAGCCAATGTATTGAGGAGATTTTTGGTCGCACAGGGAGCTCTTCCGATGGTGGTTGGATGTCATTCATCGGAGCTGGACTGCAACTGGCCCTCCCTCTGCGCAGGGTGGAGGGTCAGCCCCAGCTTGATCAAAATCGTTGCCGTTCCATGGATCGCTGGAACAGTGGGCTAAACCCAAGAAGATTTCCTATGAAAGGAACAGCTTCATTGATGAGGATGACGAGCACGAATCAACAATGTGCATGCGAGCCCTGCGGCTGCACGGTGTCTCCAGAGAATTCCGTTGAGAAAGCTGGCAAGGTTTACTGCTCCCAGCCCTGTGCTGAAGGACATGCCGGGCAGGACAAGTGCTGCTCAAGCTGCGATTGCTGCTGAAGAAAGCTTTCGTCGCGTGGGGCTAGCAGGGGGGCTGAGGGGACTGATCGGTAATATCTTTCTGAAATGTTTTTGAGGCTGAACTGCAAAAGCAGGAATGAATCAGCCGAATACACAACAACTTCGATCACTTCGGCTCTCTGCACTGGCTCGGGACCACAGTGCAGTGGCGGATATCAAAGCTTCGATCTCCGATGGACCAGACAACCTGGTGAAGGAGCTGATGGAGACGCACGGTTGGCCTGCCCACGAGGCTCTCTGCGCAGTTCAACAGCTCCAGGAACAAGCCCTTCAAGACACAGCCGAGCAGGCTGCTGCCTGAAGCCTTGATCACCTGCAGGAAATCGGGTGACCTGGGGAGTTGGTTGCCTCAGGGTGCATGGTGGTTGTGTGGGTGGTGGTTGAAACGCTCACGTGCTGGGGGATCGAGGGCCCAAGGGACTCTCCCCCATTTCATTCGGTGAAACAGGGATCGGCCCATCGCGGTGGTGGCTTCCCTTAGGTCGTCCTCTCTGAGAAGTTCCACGCATCTCGCCATATCGAGATGATCACCCCAGGGGATCGATCTGACACAAGGAAACAGCGCTCAGGATTCGATCGTGAAGGGCCCAATGGTCAATCCCAGGGCGTCGTCGTTGCAGTTCAGGCAGAAGATCCAACAAGCGATCATTGGCCTGGAGGGCCGCGACACAGGCACTGCGGCGATCACCGACAGCGCTTGCCAGGCTGATTTCATCCAGAAGCCACTGCACAGAGAGGAAGCGCTGATCCAGATCAGCGGCCTGAACGGGTCGTGCTGCCAAAGCCGCAACTAGCAGCAATCCACCCAGAACCAGGCAACGCGACCTCATGGAATGGCTGATCGAAGCAACGCTTCCATTCTTTAGCCATGGATCCAAGCTCAGCCGAAAAGGAGATCAACCGCATCGAGAGGGAACTTGATGCCAAGAACCCTCCACCTGGCAAGCCGCCAGTAAGGCGAGGCCAATCAGCGGGTAACCAATCCTGAGTCAGGACATTGGCCTGAACTTGATCAAGCAAATCCTTGCGACCCTCACGACTTGAAGTGAGTGGATGTTTGACGCCAAATAGAAGCTCATGCAAAGAAGTCAAAAAGGCCTGGATCTCTCAGTCAGCAGCAGAGGCAGTAACGGTGAAAACTTCATTAGTGAATCGAGACGAACGACTGAAACTCTTGGTTGAAAACTGTTCGCCAAGATACATTCAGGTGATTGAGCGTATCAATTGGTCAATGAATAATTATCACTACATAATTGAGTAGTCGATGGAACATTGTTCAACCCGATCACTTGAGCTGAGATCTAGGCGTTTCCACCTATCCCCTCCATGGAACTCAATTTTCTTGGCAATAAGTACATCGCAAGCAACGAGCCACAGGAAAAGCCAATAGTGAAGCTCAAATACATGGGCAAGGCTTACCAGGCCTCAATGAGCGATGTCTCCCGTGGGCTGGCGGCTCTTACGTACCGCGGGGTGAGCTACTCCAAGTAGCTGTTGTGGATGGGGCGCCTCTAGGCAACCTTATTGTCTTATCTGAATTGAGTCTTTTAACCGATGGTCTGTCTTGCTCTCTCTTCTTATTAAGAGCAAAGCCTTCATCCAGTCATGGACACAATGTTTTTCGTTGGCATCAATGCGGGTCTTTTGGTTTTGCTTGTTTTTGGCCTTGTTTCAGCCAAAGATAAGATTAAGGCCGGTCGTAAAGAGATCATCTAATCAAGCATCACGCTTGATTAGATGAAGTTACTGCGCTGGCTTGGATTTTTGAATCTATCGCTTGTTTACTGATTGCCGGTCGAGGCTGCTGGCGAAGCGGTGTGATCGCCCTTTTGTGCAGCGATTTTTGGGAAGTGGGTGCGCAGATTTGTGCGCATAGTTGAGGCGTCGATTGCTCTTCCGTACGCACGCGCCATGTCTCGAGCACCTCGATGCATCTGGCCATGATGATGCTGACAGGCTTGTTGGTTGGCACCTAGGGGTAAGTCTCTAGACCCTTTGCAATAGCAGACTCTGGTTGGCATTCAGAGCTGCTCATATTTGATGAATGGTTCCATGGAGGTTTTTAAGGTCTTGCTTTGACACGCATAAGACTTGCACTATTTGTACCAATTCGCGTGCAAAATCCAATTAAAATTTGAAGTATTGATTTATTCACAATCAATGATCAGTACCTTTTTGCTGAGAAGTCTGGTTGTTTCAGTGCTCGCTGGATCCACTTCACTAGCCAAGCCAAATATTGAACCTCTAGCAGAACGATCAAACTTTGATTACAGCCCTCTGATGTTTCAGCAGGAGATTGCTCAAGCCAAGCAAATTGTCTCCAAAGACCAAGTACTTATTATTGTCGAGGATAAGTCGTCCGGCCCAGACCAAGCAGCACTGGCGAAAGCTGCACAGAATCCCATCGCCAGCATGATCAGTATTCCCATTCAATGGAATGCCACACCTGGCACCCAGTGGGCGCCGAACTCGGTCGACCCAGATGCCAAACATGATAAATTCTTGAATATTATCAATATTGAACCAGTTTTCCCTTTCAAGCTCAACGAAGACTGGACCTTGGTGACACGCACCATCGTTCCATTCCTTAGCGTTCCATTTGCTGATCCAAAGTTTGGTCTCACCCAAGCAGGGGAGTCCTATGTGGTTCGTTGGAACGAAGAATCGAATGTTGGGGTTGGTGATATTAACCCCACGGGGTTTTTTGTGCCCACTACGAAGTGTAACTTCACTGTAGGATTCGGCCCCACTCTGAGTGCCCCTGTTAGCAATGCACCGATAAGTACTGGTAAATGGACTGCTGGACCTGCGATCGTTGTTGTCTATACCAAAGGCCCTTGGGTTGTTGGTGGTTTGGCCAACAATTTGTGGTCTTTTGCTGGTGATGATGAGCGAGAAGATGTCAACAAGATGTTGATTCAACCTTTCATAAACTACAATCTACCCAAGGGTTGGTATGCTTCTTTTTCCCCAATTATCACAGCAGATTGGGAAAATGAAGATAACGGATGGACGGTTCCTGTTGGTGCCGGCGTAGGTCGCGTGTTCAAGCTTGGTAAGCAGCCAATCAATGTTTCTCTACATGCCTACTACAACGCTGTTAAGCCTGAAATCGGTGGTGAAGAGCTGATGGGGGATTGGACAATTCGCACCCAGGTTCAGTTCTTGATCCCTACTGCTAAGAAGTAATCGTCACTTCTTCTTATGTTGCCATGCGGAATCTCCATTGCCCTCCTGTTTTTTCTAATCAAAATCATCACCTTCGGCCTGTGATCGTAGTTCTTTAATTGCTCCAGGGATGTAAGACCAAAGCAGATCCTCCGATGCTTGAGCGCTCGTGCCGTTCAGTCTCGGAATGGTGCAGGCAAAACAAAGAAAGATTCGATTTGGCCAGTTAAAATGATGTAGTTACCAACAAGTGATACAACGTGTACTGGCTAACAAGAAGCACCTTCTATCGGCCACAGGCGTGGATATCTAAGATGCATTTGAATTTAGAATGCAAGCTTTTTTAATCTATTTTAGTTGCTACTAGTGGCAGGTTGTAGTTCGGGGACTTTCCAGCCTCCATCAAAATAAGACTCTTGCGGGGAGTAGATCCGTAGTGTGGCATTTGAGCCAGGGTAAGTTTCCAGGAAATTTTCTTTGGTTGAATCCTTTCCGAAATTGAGCACATAGTTTCCCTTTGCATCCTGCTTCGCAAAGGAGCTATTGATATTGTAATTTTCTCCTTGGGCAAATCCATCTTTGTCGTAAACAGTCACGGACCAAAAAGCATTGTCAGCCATTGGTACATCTTTTAGCTTAAGTGTTAAATCCTCACCAGTGTCAGGGATAGCGATGGAAGGATAAACAGCTCCTTTTTTAGTCAGCGCTCCCCAGCCGAAGGCAACCCCCATATTTCTCATCTCAGGACTAATCTCACCTTTTTTTCCGAATAGTTGTTCAGGATTTATACCTTTTGCCTCTTTCTCTTTTTGATAAGCAGATCTCATTGCAAGCATTTGATTTCTGTCCCAATTTTTGGTTTGCACGAATTCACCGCGATTCTGTTGGCGAATTTTTATTTCATCTTGAATTACTCCAACCCTCTTGATATCAGTAGGGTCATGCATATTTACTTCGGTGCGAATGATGATATATGCGAAGCGGCTCCCAACCATTTCTTCTGTGATCTCGTAAACGCCAGGTTTGCTCGATTCCAATGGAATCCAGGAATCTGCGCTAACGACTTCTAAAATTAGCAACCGATCGGAGGCTGGCAAGGTAATTGTTGCTGGACTTTTCAAATTGAGAACGGCCATTGAATACAATGTATCGAAGTTTGCCCTCAATATGGTTTTATCTTTTGGATCCATTGGCTTGCGAAGATGCATGAACACGCCCATGCCATCTGAACAGGTTGCCTTGGCAATTTTTTGAACATAATCACCAAGAATAATTTCCGTTTCAGCAAAAGCATAGTTGTCTGCACTGACGACGGCTGTCGTTGAACTGTCTCTTTTGAAGGCAGGCTTAATGCTGCGGCAATCAGATAGCTGACTGCCAGCAAAGCTAGGAGTGTTGGCACCCAATGCCAAAGAAGCTCCGACGACAGTGGCAAGACAAAAAGCAGGCGTGATCCGATTAATCACTGGAATCTCGAACAGACAAAACTACTTTAGTTAAAATTTGCGATTTGGGATTAAATCTCTCTTAAAAGCTGTTTCGGGATTAAACTAGTGATCATGTTGAATAAGAAGTCCACTAAGCACCTTGCAAATCCATCGAGTTTAAGAAGTATCAATACCTAAGGCTGACCTCTGCCAAAGTTTGTGTTTTGGGTAGTTGCTCGCTTGCGTTATCACTGCCCTAAGTAGTTGAACTGCTCCATACCGCTAAACAGATCGCTGTAGCCACCCCTCCAGCGTGTATTGAGGTCCCAGCTGTTTCACCCAGATCGTGTCTCGTTCACCTGGTTATGACGCGTCCGACGAGCACGATGAATATCCCGGCGAAAAGGATTCCCGTGATCGGCACAAACATTGCCGGGAGCCAGGCAGCGGCGTAATCACCGGTCATGAGTTTTCAGTTGCTGTCTCCACCATCGGCGAAGCAGGCCAAAAACACATCACTCAAATGATCGCCCCCGGTTGATCCGGCAAACAAACAGAATCATTGCCATGCCTCGTTATCGCCCCAATCCACAGGACAACCCTGAAAAACCTGATGGTGAAGGCTGGCTGGTGAACGATCAGCAGCAGTTGGCTTGTCAGTTCAAGTCAGTTGCACGTTCATCTCATGCTCAGTGGGTGTCAGTGCGGACTTTCAGCTGGATACCGCCACGGCAGCCAGTGCCCCAAACCCAACGGCGAATGCTGCGCCATAACGCAGTTGAGGCCTGGCAAACGATGCTCAAAACCGGATGGCAGAGATGCCAGCCGCCAATGCATTGATCACCTGTTAAGGGATTTGCAAAAAGCGCATATCGCTGGATCTAGCGATGCTTTTTCAGAGCAGGAACTGCACAGTTGAGGAATTCGAAGTCCCGAAAATTCGCTCAATCGAGGGAGGTGTTAGGTTGCCTTTCCCGACCTATTCCCAGACAAGCGGAGCCACCAACGACAGAGACTCCGCCGCACCTACGACAACTGCTAAGACTGTAAGTGCGTTTCAGTCATAACTGTCCTGATAGCGACATTGACGACTCAACCACTACCGAATACCAAGATGAATACGAGTACATTAAAAACCTTGAGCTTGCAGTATGAAACGTCTTCTGTATCTTGCCGCCACTCTATCGATAATGTGTCCTGTAAAGGCTCAAGTCAGAAATTATGGGCCCTTAATTCTGAATTTCAGCCAAGCTAAACAAATGGAAGACTCAATCGTCGTCCCAGCCAAAAATTCCAAAGGCCAACCTCTTTATGTTGCTGCTTTTTGTGAAGACAGGCTCTTTAATTTTACTGGCGCTGAATTCGAATGGAGTGAATGGAGTAAGCCGGCAACGGTTCATGAGTCTAAAATTGTGGCTGACATATGTAATCAGATCTGAGACGATTTTCACGTCACAATTGGATTTAGCGAGCCGAGCATCCACGGAAATCACAGTCGTAATAATTATCATAATGATCTTGTAGTGTCATGTCGTGAAGATAGCTGGTATTGACGTCATCAGAACGAAGCCTCTCGTATTCACCATTGTTGTAAGTGTCAAGGCTGCCAAGTCGGTCGCTGTTGTACCTGTCTAGGTAGAGGTAATCAGCATTAGCTGCGGACGGGATGAGTAGTGCTGCAACGATAAGTAGAGGCTTCATAGATAGTGATGTCTGAACGTGGTAGCAGATAGATAGTTCTTTCTGCTGTTAATAACATAAGTTCCCAAAGCCTTTGGGGCCTTAGAGCTATCTGAGAACGGCGTGATGGTTTATGTAGAAACAAGAGAGGCTTCTTATAGAGGCTGTTTTGGCATGGTTGATATTCTTTTTGTTCTTTATTTGTTTCTGATGATGGTTTTTCCCTCGTTATTTTTTGTTGGTTGTTTGCAGAAAGATTTTCGGAACCTAGCGAACTTCGCGGTAGACACCCAATGCCAGCAAAAAGGCTTAAATCCTCAAGACGTGCAATCAGTAGATTTTAAATCTGCGGCACTGAACAATCTATACTTTATAAACCAGAATTGAGCAATTTTTGCATTTAATTGCAGCATTATTCATGCCTTTAAGTCAGTCTATTGTTTCATGGATTTTTCTGTGAAGTATTATTCGTGATGGCTCCTAGCCCAATTAACATCACTCATCCCTCTCTTCCTTGCCGAACCAACAGCTTGACTAGTTGTCTCCCTTGCTCAGCTCAGGCCAACGGTCCAGACATTTGCTGAAGTCAATATCCCGACGTTCCTCCTCGATGTTCTGATCACCATCCAAGAAGTCGTGGCAGGCCTCGAAATGCGTGTAGTTGAGGTAAGGGTTAGCACCACAGCCTTACTGAGCTTTGGCACACATGGGGTCCAGTGCCAAGCCAATGACGATGAGCAGCCACGAAAGCTTCAAAGCAGCCACCACCCCAGAAGGAGACCAATCACTAGGCCTTTCACCCAAACAATTGCAGCCATCTGATATTCCGTTAGGCCGAGTTTCTTCTTGATCCAAAGGAAGGCCTGTTCATCAGCGAAGAGCACGGCGCGGATGGGGCGAACGATCCAGTCCATCACTGACCCACGAGCTGCAGATACTTAGCTACGTCGCCGCCATTGCAGTAGTGGACAGCCACAGGACGCTCAATAAAACCGCCCTTGCCCTCTACGTTGGTGAACTTGACGCCAGCCAGGTTGATGATCCCTATCTCGGCGTTTTTGACGCAGTTCACGAACTCCTTCGACTGCTTAGCCATGGGCAGCAACAGGACCAGGCCAGCAAGAACAGCAGCTCCGATCAGGCCCTTCTCAACCGTGGGATTCATCTGGTTTGCCTTGATACCTGACGGGTTTTAGAGGCGGGATGAGAGTGCCGCAATACCCGTTGCAGAGTTGTGCGGGGATGTCGTAATAAATCAAGTCATATCAGGATTTTTAAAATTACAAGCGAGCGCAGCATCATTCACCCTTTCGAAAGCTGGTCTGCTGCGTCCGCTTGAAGGTGTATCCGAAGAAATACTTTTTCATCAAACCCCTGGAGAAGCCTACTCAGAGGAACTGACTACTACAGAAAACAGGGTGCTTGAATGAGAATGGCCAGGAGGATCAGGGGAGCAGGAATTTCTTTAAGGAGGAAAGTCATCGGTGTCTATCCAAAGTAAATCAGTATTCATTAACGATTGAGGTCTAGCTGAGGTGCGCAGCAGCAAAAAGTGGGAGGTGTCAGGCGCCATCCCCGACCTATATCCAAACAAGCGGAGACCTGCCTGCTGTAGGTCAGGCACGTCTCCACGCACCTGATGAGTACCAACCGCACCCGATGCAAGTATGGCCTAACTCACCCCAGTTCTGTAAATCCAGGTTGAATGTTGAAATTCAGACAGGACGGTTCGCTGTTCAACCCAGGGAACGAATCATCCGAGCCAGGACCACCACCTCAGCAGCCGAGTCTCAAGACACTATTAGCCATGTTCTGCCATGTCATGCCACAACTGGGTGGGTCACCGCTTACAGCCCTGTCTTTGCGAAGCAATCACGATTTGAAGATCCTGAAGGTCACTGGCTGGAACTACAACAGAGCCTCAAACATTGTGGTAGATGGCAAACCTTGGAACGGCTGGAGCAGCTTGGCGCTATGGCCGAGATTGAAGGTGACGACGAATAATGGCCGTCGGTCTGGTTTTACAGGCGGTTTGTTTCAGCTATTAACCCCCGTGAAATCATGAATTAGGTGTATGTCGCTAAGGCATCAATTCGCCGTAATGGGGCGTTGATTACTCCCTAGCGGCCTTTCAGTAGCCGCATAATGATTTTTGAGAGTCCCGTCATGTCTTGGACACCGTTCCCGTTCCGGATGCTCGGCGGCGTCGGTTGATTACATCGCTCCAGCAACGCTTTCGCCTGGCGGAAGAACGGCGCGATTCCCGAGCCAAGCAGGAGTTGTTCCGCGAAGCCATCTATCTCGGTATACAGCCACAGCTGTTCACCGACGGCCGTTGACCTCCGCCCTGCTGCTGTTCAAGACCCTTTGGGGTTGGGCCGATTCCCTGCATAAGGCCTGTGAATGCTCCCATCGTGAGGGTTTCGATGGCTTGGAAGTCAATCTCGACCATCCCTGCCTGGAGGCCGTGCCAGCAGCGGCGATCCGGCGGCGGCTGGATAGTTCTCAGCAGCGCTTGATCCTTGAAATCTTTACCGGTGGTGATTACACCCCTTCGCTGCATTGGAGCCCTGCCGATCATCTGGCACAGCTGGACCAGGATCTTCAGCGAGCCGCCAGCCTCGAGCCCCTAAAGATCAACCTGATCACCGGCAGCGACAGTTGGTCTGATGCCGTTCAGGACGATTTTCTGGTGGCTCTGCTCGACCGCCTCGACGCGCTGCCGGTTGCCGTCATGCTGGAAACCCACCGCAGCAGGAGCCTGTTTGACCCCTGGCGTCTGCCCGCCCGGCTGCAGCGGTTCCCGCGGTTGCGCTTAACGGCTGACCTCAGCCACTGGTGCGCTGTGAGTGAACGTTTGATGACGCCCGAGCTTGCGCCGGTGCAAGCGATGGCCTCTCGGGTCGACCACATCCATGCCCGGGTCGGTCATGCCCAGGGCCCCTCAGTCAGCCATCCCTTCGCACCGGAATGGGCTGAGGCCCTCGAAGCCCATCGCCGCTGCTGGCAATTATTTCTGGATCAATCCGCCAGGACGGATCAACCCTTCACGATCACGCCGGAGTTCGGGCCTGACGGCTATATGCCGCTGCAACCCTTCAGCGCTGAACCCCTTGCTGATGTTCAGGCTCTCAATGCTGAGATGGCATCCTGGCTGCGGTCCAGGTTGACCATACCCGCTTCCAATAGCTGCTCTCTGTAGAGGGTCTGCCAATGCAGGATCCGCTGTTCGAGTTGATGGGCGGGCCCTGGATGGAAGCTGTCGTCATACCCCCTTTGAGCTGACTCAACCAGGGCTTTGTCCTCGTTCAGAAAGGTGAGCAGTTGCCGCAACCAGGCTTCAGCCTCCGTGTTGTCGACGCTCCCCGTCGGTGCAAACAGCTGCAGCTGCATCGTGCACTGAAGGGCCTGCTCTGGCAGAAACTCCAGCAGGGCGATCCGTCCGTCAGGCCAGACCAGCACGTGGGTCCAGGGCGGCAGGCCAAAGGTCTGAAAAAGTCCCCCGTCCGGATGTGGCGTTTCGAGCAGATTGACATAGCGACTGAAGCGATGGACGTAATCGCGCACCGGTCCCTGTTCGCGGTGCAGCGTTGTCGGATGGGCAATGGCGACGTGATAGTCGTCAAGTGTGTTGTCGTGGGCGATCTTCCAATTGCAAGTGAGCCTGCGGTGGGCCTGCCCGCGGGGCTCCATGGCTCTGCTCCAGGCGGCTACGGCGGTGGATTGGATTAGAGCCAGTTGCTGTTCGAGCGGGATCGCTCCCTCGGTGAGGGCGACCCAAATGAAAGGTCCTTCGATCGCACAGGGCAGTTCGCCCAACCCCCAGGCCTGGCGATCAAAACCGTTCTCAAACCCCGACTCCCGTGCCGCCGATTGCAGAGCGCCATCCAGGTTGTAGGTCCACCCGTGATAAGGACAGATCAGCCGTCGACGTGACGTTGCTGTGTCTGCATCGGCCTGAAAGGCGACCCCGCGATGGGGGCAGCGGTTGCGAAAGGCCCGTGGTCTGCTGCCTTTCGGCCAGGTAAGCAGCAGAGGTTGCAGCAGCAGCGTGATCGCCAGAGTCTGCCCGGGACGGAGAGCGGTGACTGCTGCAACCGGATGCCAGAAGCGATTGGCGTAGAAATGGCAATCCCAATGATGCATCTCCTCACGGCAATACAGCCATCCCGGAAGAAACGGCTGGTTCAGCCCAGCGCCATTCAACAAAGGGATGGCTCCAGCTCACGCATGGTTCTCGAAAGGGAGCGCCGCAGTGCCAGAAAGTTGCTGCTTAGTCGAAGCTGATCGAGATCGCTCTTGTTCAGGTCAACCTCGAGGGATCGGACGATCCGCCCAGGGTTAGGTGCCAGAACATGCACCCGCTGCGCCAGTACCAGCGCTTCCTCAACGTCATGGGTGATCAGCAAAACGGTGAGACCAGTGCGTTGCCACAACTTGTGCAGAAAGTCCTGCATCGATTCGCGGATCTGCAGGTCAAGGGCACCGAAGGGCTCGTCCAGCAACAGAATGCTGGGATTGGTAGCCAGGGCGCGGGCGATGGCTACGCGTTGCTGCATCCCGCCGGACAGTTCGCGAGGCAGTTTGTTGCCGGCCTCGCTGAGGCCCACCACTTCAAGAAAGTAGGCCGTGCGTTCGCGGATCTCCGTGGGCTTCATCCGCTGCAGCCGCATGCCGAAGGCCACGTTCGCGGCGGCGTTCAGCCACGGGTAGAGGCTGTACTTCTGAAACACCATGCCCCGATCCGGACCGGGGCCGCTCACCGGTGTTCCGTCGACGCTGATGATGCCGCTGCTGGGGTGTTCGAGCCCGGCGATTAGGCGCAAGATCGTGCTTTTGCCGGAGCCGGAACTCCCCACCAGAGAAATGAACTCCCCGGATTCAATGGACAACGACAACCGATCGAGAATCAGCTTCTCGCCGAAGCGTTTGCTGAGGTTTTTCACGATCAGTTCCATGGCTCAAACCGCCCACTTGCAGCTGAACCGCAGCAGCAGCCGGAATCCCATGTCTATGGCGAAGCCGATCAGACCGAGCACTATCAATTCAGCGAAGATCTGATCGGTGCGGAAGAAGCGCTGGGCCAGCTGGATGCGCTTGCCGAGTCCGACTTCAGCGGCAACCAGTTCCGCTACCACCACCAGATTCCATGAGGTGGCGATGTTGATCCGCAATGTGTCGATGATGCTGGGGAGGCTATAACGCGCCACGACTTGCACAAGCACCTGAAGACTGCGACCGCCCAGGGTGAGCGTGGTTTCGATCAGTTCCTTGGGAACGAATTTCACCGCATCCATCACCATCAGGATGTTGAAATAGATCGTGCCGAGAAAAATCAGCGCGATCTTCGGTTCCTCGCCGATACCCAGGTAGATGATTAGCAGAGGAATGAATGCTGCTGCTGGCATGTAGCGCAGCATGGCGATCAGCGGCTCGCACAAGGCGCAGATCGCTGGGTAGACCCCCATGCAGATGCCGATGGGCACCGCCAGAAGTGTGGCCAGAAGAAATCCTCCGAAAACGCGGCCGGTGCTGGCCACAATGTCTTGGAAAAGGATTCCGCTCTCGGCCATGGAGGCCAGCGAGAGGAACACCGACTTTGGAGAGGGGAGGAACTTCTCATCCACCAGCCCAAGGGAGGCGAGAGCGGTCCAGAGCAGAAGTGGCACCAAAAGTGATGCCACCTGCAGTCCGCACCGCACAGTCCTGGAGGGCATGACCCCCAGGGTCAACAGGGAAAGAAGCCCAGAGCTTTTCCCTTCGCTGGCGGGAGCGGCCGTGACTGTCATTCAGGAGGCGGCGATCGACTTAATGAAGCTGGCGTCGAACAACTTGCTCATGTCTGGCTTTTCAGGAATGAAGCCGACGGAGACCATAAAGTCGGCCATCGATTCGGCTGCATAAGGCATGAATTGCATGCCGTCGCCGTCACTGAAGGCCTCCAGGTTCTGATCGAGCGTGAAGAAGCTGGTGCCGTCCTTGTATTGCTTGTATTCCTCGGTGGGAATGCCGGCGCGCTTGGCCATGATTGCCTCGGATTTTGCAGGGTTCTTCTGCATGAACTCCCGAACGTCCCACCAGGTATTCACGATCTTCTGCACGTCGTCGGGTCGGTCCTTGATCAGGTCGCCACTGACAGTGAGCAGGTCGGGAATCGCACCGGGATACTCCTTTGAACTAGCGATCACCCGGGCACCCTCTCGTTTCATCGCTGTGCCGGTGTAAGGGGGGAAGGCGCCGACCGCATCCACCTGGCCCGCTGCGAAGGCTGTGGCAGCCTGGTCGGTGGGCATGCCTTTGATCACTACGTCATCTCGGCTGAGGCCCACGTCTTCCAGGGCAAGGCTGAGCAGGTAGTCATCGACGACCCCTTCCTCCACGGCTACGGTCTTGCCCTTGAGATCGGCGATCGATTCGATTGAAACATCGGCAATAATTTGGTCATTGCCGGCGGAATTGTCGTTCACCAGAACCACCACTTCACCCCCGTTCTCACCCGGCAAAAAGGAGATGGTGTCGTTCAGGGTCTGGGAGTTGCCGTCGATCTTGCCGGCGGCGAAGGTTTCCATCGACTGCACGTAGCCGTCGAACCACTTCATCTCGACGTTCACGCCATTCTTCTCGAACAGCTTTTCCTCAACGGCGATTGCCCAGGGCCACCATCCCGCCCAGTTGCTATAGCCGAGAACGATCGGGGTGCCATCCACTGTCGGGGTACTTGGCTTGGAGCAGGCAACGGCCAGCACGATGGCAAGGCCGGCGAAGACAAGGTTGCGCAGTTGTTTGGTCATGGCATTTTTGTGGTAGCTGAATGCAGTGGATCCGGGTTGAGATGGCCGGGCTCAGGCGGTAGCAAGAGCAGGGATAGGGCTTTTGCGCTGGACCAGGGCATGGCGAACCCAGCGGTGCCAGGCCTCTAGGCCCTCGCCGGTGAGAGCGGACACCTCGATCACGGTGGCGTCGGGATTAATGCTGAGGATGTTGCGGCGGATCGCGTCTAGATCCACCGGCAGATGGGGGAGCAGATCAATTTTGGTGATCAGCACTACATCAGCGTTACGGAACATCAGCGGGTATTTGAGCGGCTTGTCGTCGCCCTCGGTGACGCTGAGCAGTGCCACCTTGTGGTGTTCGCCAACGTCGAATTCAGCCGGGCAGACGAGATTGCCCACGTTCTCCACCAGCAGCAGATCGAGGGCCGCGGGGTCGAGCCGTTGTTGCAACAGATTGAGGCCACCGCTGACCATTGCCGCATCCAGATGGCAAGCCCGACCGGTGGTGATGGGAACGACGGGAATGCCGACCGCTTCCAGGCGATCGGCGTCAAGCTGTGTGGTCATGTCACCTTCCAGCACCGCCATGTTCAGCTCGCGGGCCAGAGAGGGCAGTGAACGCTCCAGCAGTAATGTCTTGCCGGCACCGGGGCTGCTCATCAGGTTGAAGCAGATCAGGTCCCAACGCTGGAACTGCTCGTTGTTGTGATCGGCCTGATGAGTGTTGGCGGCGAGCAAATTGAGGCTGAGGTTGTCTTCGAGGGGCATGTGCATGGCGGGGAGGGGGGTATCGGTTTCAGCGCTGGCGCTGGATTGGAGATGACTCAAGGGCAGCTGCGGAGTCACTGCGGTAATCGATGCTGCGGATGCGTAATTCCCTGCCGCTAACGATTTCCTCAAGTGGGTGATCACAGCAGGGTGAGCGGTAGGCGTTCTCGGGCACGGGGTCGTAGGTGCCGTTGCAGCTCAGGCAGCGGCCGATGAAGGGGATCTCCGTGATCGTGAGCCGGGATCCATCCAGCCAGCTGCCCTGGACTGCAGCGTTGTAGGTGGTGACCAGCTGATCAGGTTCGACGCAGGTGAAACGCCCCACGTCGAGGTGAACGGTCTCGACCATCGCTGAGGTGTTATCCCGACGATCGCGCCATTCATTGAGGGAGATCAGCAAGCACTTGGTCATGTCGACTTCATGCATCGCCTATCTCCACTTCTTGTCGACGTTCATGTTGCAGTCGTCACTGATCCAGGCCGGTTTGCCCTTACGGGGCAACTGGCCACTGACCACGAGGTGGGCCATGGTGTCGCAGATCACCCGGGTGGCCATCAGCGAGGTCATGTCACTGATGTCGTAAGGAGGCGAGACCTCAACGATTTCCAGACCGCAGACGGGGACGTTGCGCACAATCAACTCAAGCAACTTCAGCGCTTCTCGGGGCATCAGTCCACCCGGTTCCGGCCAGCCAGTGCCTGGCACAAATCCAGCATCGATGCAGTCGATGTCGAAGGAGATATACACGCAGTCGGTGCCATCGGTGGCGCGTTCGATGGCGTACTCAGCAGCTGCTTCCAGCCCCATCTCGGTGATATCAGTCACCGTAAGAATGTTTGTGCCACGCTCGC
This sequence comes from Synechococcus sp. AG-673-B04, assembly GCA_003211235.1. Classification (GTDB taxonomy): domain Bacteria; phylum Cyanobacteriota; class Cyanobacteriia; order PCC-6307; family Cyanobiaceae; genus Parasynechococcus. Next base: position 7,964 of record QCTG01000018.1, on the reverse strand, counting down.
GGCACACCTTCACCCCTTCCCGGGGCACTTGCCAACCACCGATGCCGAGCTGCACCAAGTTCGCGGCCGGAGCGTTAGCCATGTTGGTGGCGTGGAACCACGGACATGTGTGCATCCGCTCGTCCAAGTCGATTTCCTGGGTGTCGACGTGTCGATCGAAGTGGATGATTCCCACTTTTTTGTCGCCGAGATGGCGACAGACCCCACGCACTGTGGGAAAACCGATCGAGTGATCCCCGCCGAGAATGATCGGGAAGGCGCCACTGGAAAAAACGTGGGCGATGCCTTTGGAGATCTGATCGAAGCTCTTCTCGTTGTTGGCGGGAATGGTGAAGATGTCGCCCACATCGCAGAGGGTGATCTGCTCCCGCAGATCTACTCCCATCTCGTAGTTGTAAGTGGTGTAAAGGGCCGAGATTCGACGGATGCCCTGGGGCCCGAAGCGGGTGCCAGGGCGGTACGTAGTGCCACAGTCATGGGGTACGCCGACAATGGCTACGTCAAAATTCCCCACCCGATTCACATCTTCCAGGTAGGGCGCCTTCATAAAAGTATTTATGCCTGCGAAGTGCGGCAATTCACCCCGAGAGAAAGTAGAGATGTTGCGGTCGACAATGCTGGCTGCGGCCTCGAGGCCGAAGCGCTTGGCCTTATCGACTTCCTGTTGCCAACCTGCGAGGGGAAGTTTTCGTTCCTTCTCGAGAGCATTCATACCTTCGCTGGGGTGCGAACGCTGGAATGAACCGGACGAATCCGTTGAAGATGCCATTAAGCGAGGGATTGAGCTTGGGGCGGTCTCCCGGGCTTTTATCCCTCCGTGCGCCGGCAGAGCCAGCTGAAACCTCTTGGACCAGTCGTCCCGAAGGACCGGAACCCTAGATCTCTTCCGCAAGATAACCATCTGATTCCAACTAGTTCACCGCTGTGTCAGCTGCTACGAAATATCGAAGTAATCGTTGATACTAAGCTCACCAATATGCAGCAAAATTGCTCGCAGGTAAAAAGCAATTATGGTCTCTGTTTTTATTATTAATACTCTCAAAAAGAATAAGCTAGCTATGGGCTGCGCTTCAGCGTACCCTCCAATTAGCCGATCGATACTGTTGTCTCTGAATAGTATCAAGTGCGGATTCAGGAATTTATCAATTATGTCCACCCTGCTTTCAAGGTACTATATGTAAAATTTGGTGATTATCATTTGAGGTGGTTAGTTTTGACCATTGTTCTGACCCAAGACATATGAAAAAGGGGTGGGGACTGAGGCTCTTCGGATTCGACGAATGCCCCTCACCTCGACAATCACATCGTTACAGGTTCAATCACTCATCACCGTTCTGTCCTTTGAGGCCCTGACACATTGCGGTGGGCCAGGCAGGGGTCTTGGTAGCCATGATCGACCGCTTCGGATCTCAGTCCCGCGTGAGCATTGACGTGCGCTCAAAGAAAGCTTTTTGGTGTTTCAAGCTGATTCAAATGGCAGGCCTGATTCGCTAAAAAGTTGTCCCTACTTGGATTTTCGATGCTAGCGCTTGTTTGCTGATTTCCGGTCGAGGCTGCTGCCGAAGCGACCGATCAGCACCCCCATCACGGCTGCCAGATAAAGCGGTCCGACAATGCTGGTGGCCACACTGACCATTCGGGTCAGCGGCAGCATTGGATTGATGTCTCCAAAGCCAACGGTCGTCAGACAAACGAAGGCGTAGTAATCGAGGGCTGAAAATGCCTCGGCTGCAGCGAGAACGCTTCCCTGTTCGACCACATCTACAACCAGAGGTTCAAAGCTGCCTGGTTGGATCGTTTCAAGGGCGCTCATTACAAGGCCGGCGGTCAGACCGATATGCAGATAGCCGGCGGTGGCACCCATCAGCAGGGCATCATTCACGCGTGGTTCCACGGCGAAGCGCTTCACCAGCCGGATCACGCTCCATCCCACCAGCAGACTCCAGCTAAGTGCCAGCGGCACTCCACTGTTGATCAGCTCTAGGGGGGTCAGGAGCCAAAGCCAGAGCGTTGCCACCGACACCAGGCCAAGGCCTCGGTACACCCGCCGACTCCAGATCGGCTCATGCTCCTCTCGTCCAATGACCTGTGTGAGAAGAAGAGCGATCAGGGTGTAGCCCACGTGGGTGGCCCAGAGCAGCCGGGGAAAGCCGAAGCCCACCATCGCAATCACGGTGAACAGCAACAGCAGCTTCAGGTGGTGTTCCCTCCGGAAGCGGGTCTTGCTCATGCCGGTTCCGACAGTCCTTCGCCGGACACCTGCATGGTGCAACGGCTGCGTTGTCAGAACAAGGTGAGCTGCCCTCCCCGTCGGCACTGCCAGCCATCGGATGACCAGGGCTCCAGCATCGGTTCGAGGGCGCGGCGATGGTGCCCATCGCCAGGTTCCAGCCAGACCTCCTCGAGGCCTGTGGGAATGATCACCGGCATCCGGTCATGCAGCGGCGTGATCAGTGCATTGGGTCGAGTCGTGATCACGCAACAGGTTTCCACTTCGCTGCCATCCGCACCGATCCAGCGGTCCCAGAGGCCAGCCAGCCAGAACAGTGGTGTTTCCAGCTGTTGGACCTGCTGACCTTTTTCGTAGAACCCATCGGCGGGCAAAAGGCAGCGGTGGTGGCGCCAGGGGCCGCGAAAGGAGGCTTTCTCCGCCAGCGTTTCAGCCCGGGCGTTGATCGGTCGAGGCCCCGCCGAGGGATCTTTCACCCAACCAGGCAAGAGCCCCCAGAGCATGTGAGCGGTGCGGCTGCGACCGTGCTCATGTCGCAGCGTTAAAACCGGTTCTCCTGGACGGATCAAGGGGCGAGGCGCGTAATGGGCCAGCCAGCCGCGATCGTCATCCATCAGCCATGGCTTCAGCCAGGCCTTTAACCCATCCAGAGGAGTCTCGAGGCTGTAGCGACCACACATGGGAGGACCCTAGGCGTCGTTCGGTTCTCCCTCCCGTTGGCTTCTGGTCATACCTCGTAGCGTGGCCGTACCCGGGCAACAGCCATGCCGATCCGTCAGGACGACAACCGACCAAACCGTCGCTTCGGGATCATCAACCTCGTGCTGATCGGTTTCGGTGTGCTGTTGCTGTTCAGTAGCTTCGTGCCCAGCAACGGCATGCAACAGGTTCCAAAGGTGCCGTACTCGCTGTTCCTGGATCAGGTGAACGACGGGGCCGTGAAGCGCGCCTACATCACCCAGGACCAGATCCGCTACGAACTCAGCGATCCAGAGGAGGGAACGCCGCCTGTTTTGGCGACCACGCCGATATTTGATATGGATCTACCTCAGCGCCTGGAAACCAAAGGCGTTGAATTCGCAGCTGCTCCGCCGAAAAAGCCCAATATCTTCACCACAATTCTCAGCTGGGTGGTTCCACCGCTGATTTTCATCCTAGTTCTTCAGTTCTTTGCCCGTCGTTCGATGGGTGGCGGTGCCCAGGGTGCCCTGAGCTTCACCAAGAGCAAGGCCAAGGTTTACGTGCCGGATGAGGAATCACGTATCACCTTTGCGGATGTGGCCGGCGTGGATGAGGCCAAGCAGGAACTCACCGAGATAGTTGATTTCCTCAAACGGCCAGAGCGCTATGCCGAGATCGGAGCCCGGATCCCTAAGGGCGTTCTTCTGGTGGGCCCTCCCGGTACCGGCAAAACGCTGCTCTCGAAAGCAGTGGCTGGTGAGGCTGAAGTGCCCTTCTTCATCATCTCGGGCTCGGAATTTGTCGAGCTCTTCGTTGGTGCCGGTGCCGCCCGAGTGCGCGACCTGTTTGAAGAAGCCAAGAAAAAAGCCCCTTGCATCATTTTCATCGACGAACTCGATGCCATCGGCAAGAGCCGTTCAGGCTCGATGGGAGTCGTGGGTGGCAATGACGAGCGGGAGCAGACCCTGAATCAGCTGCTCACCGAGATGGATGGTTTCACCGCTCAGGACAAGCCGGTGATCGTGCTGGCTGCCACGAACCAGCCGGAAGTTCTTGATGCTGCTCTGCTGCGACCGGGTCGTTTCGATCGCCAGGTTCTGGTGGATCGCCCTGATCTTTCCGGCCGGAGAACCATTCTTGAAATCTACGCCAAGAAGGTGAAACTTGCCGAAGAGGTTGACCTCGACAGCGTCGCCCAGGCCACCAGCGGTTTCGCAGGCGCCGACCTGGCCAATCTGGTAAACGAAGCGGCGCTGTTGGCGGCCCGAGCCCAGCGCAAGCGTGTTGAACAGCAGGACCTCGGTGAGGCGATCGAGCGGGTTGTGGCAGGTCTTGAGAAAAAAAGCCGTGTGCTTCAGGACGATGAAAAGAAGGTGGTGGCGTATCACGAGGTTGGACACGCCATCGTTGGTCACCTGATGCCCGGTGGCAGCAAGGTTGCCAAGATTTCCATCGTTCCCCGAGGGATGAGTGCTCTCGGTTACACGCTGCAGCTGCCCACCGAGGAGCGCTTCCTCAATTCCAAGGAGGAATTACAGGGGCAGATCGCAACCCTGCTCGGTGGTCGCTCCGCTGAAGAGATCGTCTTCGGCAAGATCACCACGGGTGCTGCCAACGATCTGCAGCGCGCCACCGATCTGGCGGAGCAGATGGTGGGCACCTATGGCATGAGTGACACCCTTGGACCCCTCGCCTACGACAAACAGGGCGGTGGCCAATTCCTTGGTGGTGGAAACAATCCCCGCCGTTCTGTGAGCGATGCCACAGCGCAAGCCATTGATAAAGAGGTTCGCGGCCTTGTGGACAAGGCGCACGATGATGCCTTGGCGATTCTTCGCCAGAACATGGCGCTGCTTGAAACCATTGCCCAGCAGATTCTCGAAAAGGAGGTGATCGAGGGGGATGATTTACGTCAGATGCTGGATGCCAGCCAACTCCCTGAAGGAGTCGCCGCTTGACGCCAGCCGCGATTATCCCCGATAACTGTTCTTTGATCCCGTCGTGATGGTGTCCGCTGCCGCAGGCGTAGCTGCCGCATTAACCACCCTGCGCGGGTGTGATTTCCTCTCCTCGGCAGACTCCAATCCCGAAGAGACAGCAGCATTGCTTCAGCTGGCGACCCAGCTGAAAAGCGGCGACAGGAGAATCGATCTCGGCAATCGCGTGCTCGGTCTGATCTTCAGCAAGGCCTCGACACGCACGCGGGTGAGCTTTCAGGTGGCCATGGCCCGGCTTGGCGGCCAGACCGTGGATCTCAATCCCAGCGTCACTCAGCTGGGCCGCGGCGAACCGCTTGAGGACACGGCACGAGTTCTCAGTCGGTACTGCGATGCTCTGGCGATCCGCACCTTCGCCCAGCAGGAAATCGCGGACTATGCCCACTGGGCCACGGTGCCGGTCATCAATGCTCTGACGGATCTTGAACATCCCTGCCAAGCCCTGGCCGACTTCCTCACCATGCAGGAAGCCCATGGCGATCTGGCGGGCCAGACGCTGGCTTACATCGGCGATGGCAACAACGTTGCCCACTCTCTGATGCTCTGTGGCGCTTTGCTGGGGGTGAATGTTCGCATTGGTTGTCCGGAGGGTTTTGAGCCCCTTTCCGGCGTGCTGGACCAGGCCCGTTCACTGGCGCAACACGGTGCTGTGATTGAGGTGACCAGCGATCCTTCCAAGGCTGTGGCCGATGCTCAGGCGGTTTACACCGATGTGTGGGCCTCGATGGGCCAGGAGGCGGAACAGCTTGAACGGGAGCAGGCTTTTGCAGGCTTCTGCGTCGATCAGGATCTGATGGATCAGGCGGGTCCTGCCGCGATCGTGCTGCACTGCTTGCCTGCGCACCGGGGTGAGGAGATCAGTGCGGACGTGATGGAAAGTCCCGCCAGCCGCATCTTTGACCAGGCCGAAAATCGTTTGCATGCTCAGCAGGCTCTGTTGGCGGCTCTCCTGGGAGGGCTGTAGCTCGGCTGAGCTGGCTCGATCTTTTTAGAGTTGCCCCGCCAGGCCTTCTCACCATGGGAATCACCCTTTACGGCGGACCGCAGACCCGCGCTTCGATGCCTCGTTGGTATATGGAAGAGAAGGGCATTCCCTATGACCTAGTGGAGGTATCGGTCGGGGCGTCTCAGAATCTCCAGCCCGACTTTCTGGCCGTTAATCCCTTTGGCAAGCTCCCCGCTATGCGGGATGACAGCGTTCTCGATGGGAACAATCAGCCGCTGACGCTGTTCGAGTCAGGAGCAATCCTCCTGCACCTTGCTGAACATCACGGCGGTGAAGGCACAACAGCCGCTGAGCGCTCCCAGATCAGCCAGTGGACGCATTTCGCTAACTCAACGTTGGCCTTCGCCATCTTCGTTCCGGATCAGAAGCAAAAGGTGCTGCCACGCTTGCTCAAGCAGCTGGATCAGCAAGTCACCCAGGACTTTCTTGTTGGTGAAGCCTGGGGTGCGGCGGATTGTGCAGTAACGGCTTATCTGGCCTACATCAAGCTGTTTTTCCCTCAGGAGGATCTCAGCGCCTATACGGCTGTTCAGGCGCTGATCGAGGCAACCCAGCAGCGTGCTGCCTACAAAAAAGTGATGGGGATGTCTTGAAATGCGCTGGCTGATGGTTCTGTTGCTCTCATTGGCAACAATGGTTCTCGTTCTGACATCGGCTGCCAAGGGCAGCACCACAACCCATATCGGCTCAAGAACGCCACCGCCTGAGGCTGGTTGCTGGACTGCGGGGGAGGTTCTCACCGATGAGGGGCGGTTGCTGGGGGTTTATCGCTGCCCATCTGGATAGATCCTTTGGCAGGGCAGGTGCTTGCCACAACAAGGGTCGGGAGGTACAAATGTATTGTCTGGTGCCGTTGTTTTGGTTCAATCCCTTCCTCAGGAACTGACGCCGGCTCAGCAGGAGCTCTACGACTGGCTGTCCGACTACATCGGCACCCATCGTCACAGTCCATCCATTCGCCAGATGATGCAGGCGATGGGTTTGCGATCCCCTGCACCGGTGCAGAGTCGTCTGCGGCACCTGCAGCAGAAGGGCTGGATCACCTGGCAGGAGGGGCAGGCAAGGACGTTGCAGCTGCTGGGGGAAATGATGTCCCAGGCGGGGATTCCTGTACTGGGAGCCGTTGCAGCCGGCGGTTTGGTCACGGCCTTCGATGATGTTCAAGAGCACCTTGATCTGGCTCCGGTGCTTGAAACACAGGGCTTGTTTGCCCTAACCGTGAACGGTGATTCGATGGTGGATGCCCACATCGCCGATGGCGATGTGGTGCTGATGGAGCCTGTGATCGATCCGCAGCGACTGCGTAACGGCACCGTGGTGAGCGCTCTGGTTGCCGGCAGTGGGACCACCTTGAAGCACTTCCACCGCAAGGGGCCGGCTGTTGTGCTGGAGGCAGCGAATCCTGCTTATGAGCCCATTGAACTGCCGGCAGAGCAGGTGGAAGTTCAGGGTCGCCTGGTGGCTGTATGGCGCCAGGTTTGAGGCACCTTTCGGTGTAAGATTGTTGTTGTCAACGAGCCAAGCTAAAAGTTTGATCGCTGACTATGGGGCCATAGCTCAGCTGGTAGAGCACCTGCATGGCATGCAGGGGGTCAGGAGTTCGAGTCTCCTTGGCTCCATTCTCAAAATCCCTTCCGCTGGAAGGGTTTTCTGGTATCTGGGGATCGCTGCATCACCCAGTCTCAAGCTGGCTTAGGGCATTTTTTAGGGCATTTCCGACCTAAGGAGCTGAACAGTGTTCGCTCTGCGCTGCCGCTTTGTTGGGTTTTGCCCTAGAGATTTAGGGCAGTGAATCGTTGCAGCTAATGCTCATCGGACGGTTCATCAGACAGCTGGTTATTGCATCTGTTGCAGTCGCTGTAGTTGCGTCCAATCCAAGGGCGGGGACGACCCCTAGGCCCTGGATTTACAGCTGCACGGCCAAAAACGGCGTGATGTTGGGAGATGGCGGGATCGAAGTCCTGAACAAGGATTTCTGCACCGTCTGCCGGTGAGGTCAAGCAAGACCCACTTGGCACATCAGGGACCCTCATGTACCTTCAAATCACCG
>QCTG01000017.1 GCA_003211235.1 Synechococcus sp. AG-673-B04 | reverse complement strand
TAACCGTGACACTTGTGGTGCTCAAGGCACTGGCAATGTCCTGATGAGTGAGGCGCAGGTTCAAGCGCAGACCGTCCTCGCAGGGCATCCCATAGTCCTGGGCCATTAGCTCGATAAATCCCCTGACGCGATCCTCGATGCGACGAAGACCCAGCAGGGCCAAAAGCTGCTCTGCCTGGCGGTAGCGAGCCCCGACGGCATTCATCATCGCCATCGAGAGTTCAGGTGATTGCTGGATTTCATCCAGACTCAGACAGAGCAGATCGCAATCCGTTGAGGTGATTGCCACATAGGCCTCCACATCACTCAAGCACTCACCAAACGGTTGATTGGGGCCAGCCAGACCCAGCAGGAGCTCATCCCCATGCTCCGTGACCGCACCCAATTTGACCAGACCTCGGACGACCACCCAGATGCTCTGCTTCAGCAAAGGCACCACGCTGCCTGCGGTGAGATGAACAACGGATTTGTTCTGGTAATTGAGCTCCAACAAGTCGCGGAAGTTGGAACTTGATCCGGCATGACTGGAAAACGTCGAAACCATGGAGATGTGCCTTGAACACAGACCGACTGTATGGAACACAACATCCTTTTCAGGAAAAGAGGATGTGAACATCCAATTAAGAGTTGACTAAGATTCAATCAACGTGGGATTTGCTGTTTATTGACAGCAAAAAAGTGTGAGAAAGAGAATTCTATCCACCTGTCCACGCAGAACCCCTCACTGACCGGCGAAGGCTTTTTTTGCCTCTCCTTTAGCCCCTAATGCAATTCCTCAGCCTTAGTGGGGATAGACGTGGACAGGAGCCTGGACAGTCCGTGGACAGCAGATGTTGTCAATGCCATCACGGTGCTATTCCATGTCCGAACTGACGATGGACCAACGACTTTTTTTTCCAGCGACGGAACGCAATCGCGGCCCCATCGGAGATCTGCTCAGCCAGCTCTTGCCTGCCTCAGGGACCGTGCTGGAACTGGCCAGCGGCAGTGGTGAACATGCCGTCTGTTTTCAGCAGCGATTCCCACACGTGATCTGGCAGGCCAGCGATCCGGATCCGGACCATCGCGCCAGCATCGACGCCTGGATCCGCCACCAAGGCCTGAGCGATGTCATGCCAGCAGCCCTCAATCTTGATGTTGAGGAACGCCCCTGGCCCCTCCCCCAAACCATCCGGGAGTCCCTGAAGGCTGTGGTTTGCATCAACCTGCTGCACATCAGTCCCCCCGACTGCACCGCAGCGCTGCTTGAGGAATCAGCGTTGCTGCTCCCCACCGGGTCTCGCTTGATCATTTACGGCCCTTTCCTGCGAAATGGCCAGCACACCAGTGCCAGCAATGAAGCGTTCGATGCCAGCCTGCGGCAGCGCAATCCTGCCTGGGGAGTGCGGGATCTGGCCTGGATCGACGAGCTGTTGCAGCCTCTGCCCTTGAAACGGGTTGGGTGCCACACCATGCCGGCCAACAACCTCACACTGGTAATCGAACGCGTTTGACCATTGCCGTGGCTGGCGGTTGATCGCACAATCGAGCGACAGCAACAGGCGCAACAGTGAGTGTTGACACCCTTTTGATCAAGCTGGTTGTTGGCTTGGGAATCACCCTGGCCGCCACAGTCGTACTCCGCAGGCTTCTTCCCCGTTTCAGCCGGCGAACATCGAGTGATTTCGACGATTTCGTGCTTCGGGCCCTGAGCGATGCGGTCCTTCCTTTCGGAATCGTCGTCACGCTGCTGATCGTCAAGACCAATCTCGGTCTGCCCAATGATGTGGCGAGGGCTTACGACGTCGTCCTGCGAATCGTGGGATCGATTGTCCTCATCCGCTTCATCAACCGCATCGGCATCCGCTTTCTTCAAAGTGTTGCCAAGCGAAGCGACAGCGACCTCGAACAACTGTTCAAAAACATTCAGCCCCTCGTAAGGGCCCTGATCTGGATTGTGGGTGCTCTGGTGTTGTTCCAGAGCCTTGGTGTTCAACTGGCAGCGATCTGGGCCCTCTTGAGCGCTGGTGGTATCGGCGTAGGCCTTGCGCTCAAAGAGCCCGCCCAGGAGCTGTTTGCCTATCTGATGATTCTGCTGGACAAGCCGTTCACGGTTGGCCAGTTCATCAATGTTGGTTCCACATTCGCCACGGTTGAAAAAATCGGTGTGCGCTCCACCCATCTGCGCAGCCTGCGAGGCGAGGCGGTGGTGATGAACAACTCCGCTCTCACACACACCACTCTTCTGAACTTTGCCGACATGGAGAATCGGCGGATGATCTATTCACTCGGCGTCACTTACTCCACCAGCGTGGAACAGATGAAGGCGATTCCAGCATGGGTGGAGCAGATTATTGAAGTCATCCCAAATACCAATTTTGATCGCTGCCATTTCACAGAATTCGGCGATTCCAGCCTCAATCTCGAGCTCGTTTATTACATCGACACCCGCGACTACACCACGGCTATGAACGCTCAGCAGGCGGTGAATCTCGGAATCATGGAGTGCTTTGCCAGAGAGGGAATTGAATTTGCCTTCCCCAGTCGCACTCTCTATCTGGAGAGTGATTCACTCGCGGGCAAGCTCTCCTGAGTCGAAGGCCCGCTGATTCGTTGCAGCCACAGGCCACCGCACACCAGCAGGAAACCAAGTCCGGCAGCAACCAATGGAATCGTCCGCTGGGACCAGCTCCCGGGCAGATCACTTCGGTGATTCAACCAATCCTTTCGACGACAACTGCTGCAGAGCATCGGAGCATCACCGCCGCCCTTGACTTTGAAGCCAATACGACCGGGCAGCTCGATGAGAGCACCACAGCTGTCGCACTTGAGTGAGAACAGGCTCATGAACGCTTCGGCCCACGTCTTCAACGTGGTTGCCATCCTCTCCTGATTTCCACACCAAGCGTCTCGATCCGTGAGCTGAAATCGGTCTGGCAGGATCTGATCAGCCCTGCTGGTGACCGTGCCGCGTTTTCAAGCCCGCGTCCTCGTGCGCCTGCGCCCCTCCGTGCTTGATCCCGCTGGTGAGGCGGCCCGAGGTGCTGCGGCCCGTTTAGGGGTGGAGGGCATCAGCAAACTGCGAATCGGCAAAGCCGTTGAATTGGAAATCGAGGCTGCCGATGCGGCGGAGGCCAGAAGCCGGATCGAACTACTCAGCGATCGCTTGTTCGCCAATCCAGTGATCGAGGACTGGTCTCTTGAACTGCTGGACTCATGAGCATTGGTGTCATCGTCTTTCCCGGCTCCAATTGCGATCGGGATGTGCTTTGGGCCACCCAGGGATGCCTAGGGCTTCCCACGCGCCGGATCTGGCATGAGGAAACCGATCTGAGCGGTCTAGATGCCGTCGTGTTGCCTGGAGGCTTCAGTTATGGCGACTATCTGCGCTGCGGCGCCATTGCCCGGTTCGCACCAGCTCTGCGGTCCCTGGTTGAGTTCACTGCACGGGGAGGTCGGGTTCTGGGCATTTGCAACGGTTTTCAGGTGCTCACGGAACTGGGACTGCTTCCTGGGGCTCTCACACGCAACCGCGATCTGCATTTCATTTGTGAAGACGTGAATCTGACGGTGGTCAGCGCCCGTACCACCTGGTTGCAGAACTACAGCGCCAAGGGGCATCTGACCTTGCCGATCGCCCACGGGGAAGGCCGCTATCAATGCAGCGAAGACACTCTCAAGCAATTGCAGGACGACGATGCCATTGCCCTCCGTTACGGAAACAACCCCAACGGTTCAGTCGATGACATCGCCGGTATCACCAACCACAAAGGCAATGTTCTTGGGCTGATGCCCCACCCGGAGCGGGCCTGCGATCCAGCGACCGGAGGCGTTGAAGGACGCGCCATGCTGCAGGCGCTGCTGAATTGAACCGATGCTCCGTCGCCGCAAGCTGCTGATTTCAGGAGCAGCGGCGGCCCTGACGCCTCTGCTGAACAGAAGGGCGCTGGCAGCAGCACCTCCCTTGGCGCCGCTGAGACCAGGGGCCCGTATCCGGGCGGTGAATCCAGGCACCTGGATCGAACCGGAGCTCGACCTCGACCCCCTGCTTGCCCGCTGTGCAGCTGAGGGCTGGCGGCTTGAGATTCCAGACAGCGTGATGCAGCAGTGGCGCTACTTCTCGGCCACAGACCTCAACAGGGCTGCCGATCTCACGACGGCCTGGCGGGATCCCACCGTGGATGCTGTGTTCTACCTCGGTGGAGGCTGGGGCGGTGCCCGGGTGTTGGAGGAGGGGTTCCGCTTCCCAGCGCGGTCCAAATGGACGCTCGGCTTCTCCGATAGCAGCTCACTGCTGCTGGCCCAGTGGGCGGCTGGACGTCCTGGGGCGGTGCATGGCTCCTTGGGAGGGTCCGACGAGCATTGGCAGCGCACTGTGAATCTGCTCACAGGCCAACCGGTCAAGCCACTGCAAGGCAAGGGGCTGCGCCCGGGCATCGGTCGCGGACCGCTGATCGTGACCAACCTCACCGTTGCAACGCACCTGATCGGCACGCCCTGGCTGCCGTCCCTCAAAGGCGCGGTTCTGGTTCTCGAAGATGTAGGCGAAGCTCCTTATCGAATCGACCGGATGCTCACCCAGTGGCGCAGTGCTGGCCTGCTGCAGCAACTGGCGGGGGTGGCCTGCGGCCGTTTCAGCTGGGCGGAGGACGACATCCTTCCTGGGGATTTCAGCATGGAGGAGATCCTGGAAGAGCGCCTGGGAGATCTGGGCATTCCCATGGTTCTGAACCTGCCCCTCGGCCACGGACATCCCAACAATGCACTGCCACTTGGTGCCATGGCGCAACTGGACGGCCGCCGGGGCAACCTCAGCCTGATCCGATGATCCGCGCCCTTCTGCTGATCCTTGGCCTCTGGGGTGGCATGGCAACGGCCCGGCCGGTTCCTGTGAGCCGCCAAGACCCCGAAGCCCCCTCAAGTTCGGCCAAGCCGGTTTCGACTGCTTCTGGATCTGCCGTGGTGGTGACGGCCCATCCGCGTGCCAGCGCTGCAGCACTGGCGGCTCTTCAGGCTGGGGGTCATGCCATGGATGCTCTTGTTGCCGCTCAGTCGGTCCTGACGGTGGTGGAGCCGCAGAGTTCCGGCCTTGGTGGTGGCGGATTCCTGCTGCACTGGAACGCCCAGCGGCGGCAGTTAGAGCTGCTCGACGGCCGTGAAACGGCACCGCAACGCAGTCGCCCCAGCGATTTTCTGGATGCTGAAGGTGAAGCACTGCCCTGGCTTCAGGCCACCAGCAGCCTGCAGGCCATCGGCATTCCCGGAACGGTGGCTCTGCTCTGGGAGGCTCACCAGCAATACGGGCGACGGCCTTGGTCCGACCTGCTGGATCACGCCATCACACTGGCCCGCGATGGCTTCGAGCCCAGCCCTCGACTGCTTCGATCCATCGCCCTGGCACAGCGACTCGGGGTCGATCACAACCTGGCCTTTCAGAAGCTGTATCTACCAAACGGTGCAGCCATCCGAACCGGGACACGGCTTCGCAACCCAGCCCTGGCCCGCACCTTGGAGCGGCTAGCCCACCACGGAGGCCTGGACTTCTACCAAGGGAAACTGGCGGATCAGATCCTGCACGAGCTTTCAGCGCTCAACCGTGACGAGCCTCGCTTCCGAGGCTGGTCAGCGAGCGATCTGTCGTCATACAAAGTGATCAGGCGGAAGCCGCTGTGCAGCCGATGGCGGGACCAGCTTCTCTGCTCCGTTCCAGCACCCAGCAGCGGTGGACTGGCGGTTCAGCAAAGCCTGGCGCTGTGGGATGCACTCAGCGGAGGGGACAGGATCACCCAGCCCTCCGGCTGGCAACGCCTGGCCCAGGCACTGGCCTGGGCCGATGCGGATCGTCTGTATTGGGTTCGTGATCCGCTCGATGGCACCCCCTGGGTTTCGGCATTGCTGGATCCGGCATACATCTCCGCGCGCGCGCGGCGGATGAAAAGCGATCTCTCCTTGCGGGCCACTCCTGGCCTTCCCTCCGGACAATCCAGCTATCCATTTGCCAGGCCGGCCAATGGACGCGAAGACGGCACCAGTCAGATCACCATCGTGGATCGTGATGGCAACCTGGTCAGCTACACCGCATCGGTGGAGACCGTGTTTGGCAGCCGGCATCTGGTGGCCGGCATGGTGATGAACAATCAGCTCACCGACTTCTCCTTCCTTCCCAGCATCGGCGCAGAGCCGGTGGCCAACCAACGTCGACCGGGACGACGACCCATGTCATCCATGGCTCCGACCATCGTGTTTCACGACGGGAGGCCTGTGCTGGCAACGGGCAGCCCGGGAGGTCGAAGGATCCCCCACTTTCTGAGCCGAACCCTGCTGGCCTCACTGGTCTGGAAGGAGCCCCCCCACCGAGCCGTTGCTTTACCCCACGTCTCGGTGAGCGATGGTGCACTGGTGCTGGAACAGGAGGCACCTCTCCCCTGGCCAGTGTCACCTGAGCGGCTGGCGATCAAAGGGCAGGGCGTGCGGTTTCAACGCTTCGGCAGCGGCACAGCCCTGCTGCAAAGGATCAACGGCCGCTGGCATGGCGCAGCAGACCCTCGGCGCGAGGGCAAGGCAATGGCCCTCCCCTGAGTTGGTCTCCTGCTGTTGTCCTGAGGCAGAAAAAAAGGGGCCAAAGGCCCCTGTGGATTGGTTGAAAGTGGATTGATTGAAACCTGCTGTCAGACAGCAACGGCAGCCTTGGTAGGCAGGGCAGCCTTGGTATTCAGGGCACCCTTGGCGTAGAGACCGGCGTAGTGGGTGATGCTCTGCTGCTTGATCTTGCTGGCGTTGCCAGCCGCCCAGAACTGCTGGTAGCGATCGAGGCAGACCTGCTTCATGTACTTGCGGGCAGGCTTATTGAAGTGGCGTGGATCAAAGTTGGCTGGGTCAGCCATGGCTGCTTCGCGCACCGCGGCAGTGAAGGCGAGTCGATTGTCGGTATCGATATTCACCTTGCGAACACCGTTGCGAATCCCTTCCTGGATCTCTTCCACGGGCACGCCATAGGTCTCGGGGATTGCACCACCATGCTTGTTGATCATCTCCAGCCACTTCTGGGGAACGGAGGAGGAACCATGCATCACCAGGTGGGTGTTGGGGATGGCTTTGTGGATCTCAGCAATACGGCTGATGGCCAGGACCTCACCGGTGGGCTTGCGGGTGAACTTGTAGGCGCCGTGGCTGGTGCCGATAGCGATCGCCAACGCGTCGCATTTGGTTTTGGTGACGAAATCAGCGGCTTCAGCCGGATCGGTGAGGAGCATGTCCATGGACAGCTCACCTTCGAAACCATGGCCGTCCTCGGCCTCACCTTTGCCGGTCTCAAGTGATCCGAGGCAACCCAGTTCACCCTCAACGCTCACACCAACGGAGTGGGCGAAATCAACAACCTGTTTAGTGACGTTGACGTTGTACTCGTAACTGGCAGGGGTCTTGGCGTCGGCCTCCAGGGAGCCGTCCATCATCACGGAGGTGAAACCGTTGATGGCTGCTGAATAACAGGTATCCGGTGCATTGCCGTGGTCCTGATGCATCACCACGGGGATATGCGGATACGTTTCCGTCGCCGCGAGAATCAGGTGGCGAAGAAAAATCTCACCGGCATAGCTTCGTGCTCCTCGAGAGGCCTGCAGAATCACCGGGCTGTCGGTCTCGTCAGCCGCTTCCATGATGGCCTGCACCTGCTCAAGGTTGTTCACGTTGAAAGCAGGAATGCCATAGCCGTTTTCAGCGGCATGGTCGAGCAAAAGCCGAAGCGGAACGAGCGCCATAGGAAAAGTCCGATATAGAACTTGGACGGATGGGACTCCGCCGGGAGAAGACTTTACCCATTTGTGTTTAATTTGTCACCAGGCCTTGTCGCTCTCGCGACAAGGCCTGGTCAAAACGGAATCAGTAGGTGTATCCAGCGACGAACAACTGTTCATCAGATGATGGCTGGGAGCCAGGCACATACTGACCGAGTGAGGCTTCCGAATTGGCCTGAGCTCTTGCGAGAAGAGCTTTCTGACCAGCCTCTGTGTTGGAGCCAGCCCAGCCCTTGAGGCATGAGTGCTGCAGAGCACGGCCATAGGAGAACCCGAGATTCCACTTGGCTTTGCGCTCGATGCTGTTCATGTGGTTGAGGTACACCGAGGCGGCTTCCTCACTCAGGCCACCGGAGAGGAACACGATGCCAGGAACGCTGGCGGGAACGCTGCGCTCGAGAGTTCTCACCGTCATGGCTGCAACTTTGGCAGGGTCGGCCTTGTCGGCACAATCAGCGCCTTGAACAGTCATCGAAGGCTTCAACAGGGTGCCCTCAAGCAGAACACCGTTGGCATGGCAAGCGTGATACACCTCTTGAATCACATGCTCCTGAATACGAGCTGTGGTTTCGATGCTGTGGTTGCCATCCATAAGAATTTCGGGCTCCACGATGGGCACCAGGCCTGATTCCTGAACCGAACGTGCATATCGAGCCAGACCCCAGGCATTTTCGCGAGTCGAAAGCGCAGAGGGGCTGCCGTCAGAAGTGATTTGCAGAACAGCGCGCCATTTAGCGAAGCGTGCGCCTTGGGCGTAGTAATCGGCAGCGCGCTCAACCAATCCGTCCAGGCCGGTGCAGAGTGTTTCAACGGCATTGGCACCGCCCAGGGGCCTCAGGCCCTTGTCAACCTTGATGCCGGGGATGACGCCGAGCTTGCCCAGCTTGGTGACCATCGACTCACCGTCGGCATGGTTCTGAAACAAGGTCTCCTCATAAAGGATGGCGCCACTAATGAAGTCACCTAAACCTGCTGCGGTGAACAGCATTCCTCTATAAGCTTGACGGTTGGCTTCAGTGTTCTCAACGCCAATGGAACCAAGGCGCTTGCCAATGGTCTTGGTTGATTCATCAACAGCGAGAATCCCTTTTCCAGGGGCCGCAAGAGCCTTCGCTGTAGCGATCAGTTCTGAGCTGTAATCCGCCAAGGCCATTTTAAAGATTAAGAGAAACGTAATTCTTCAACCCAAGCTCGCGAACCGGGGCACTTTAGTTACAACCAAAACGCATAATTAGAACAAAAGCGTTGCATCATTTGCTGCAATCAAACGTGAGCAAGTGGCTCTTCGGTCTGATCGCATGCATCACGACTCTGCACGCCTTCAGCAAGGCCAGGAATCATCGGTTTGCCGCTGCGGATGCTTTGAGCCCACCATCCCAGCACTCTGGCAACAGGCGCGATCCGACCATCACTCCAGGTTTGATCAAAAGCGAGATCTTCATCCGCAGGTACTGATCGGAAGCTCTCACCTAAAGCAGCATGCTGAAGTTCAAAGCCATGGACATAGTCCTTCTGATTGCTGCTGCTGAGCATCAGGGAACCATCCGAACCCGTGATATCCAGGCAAAAACCTCGACCATTCCGCGAAACCGAACTGAGACAGACCTGGGCAGGCACGGGCAGTTCAGGTCGGCCCTGCCACTGCAGGCTGGCCTGAACCAAAGACACATCGGACGCATCAACAGGGGCAATTCCACCATCGGGATGGGGCCGCTGCTGAATCGACACGCTGTTCAAGGCTTGAACTGACGCCACGGGCCCAATCAACCAGGCGAGCATGTCGAAGGCATGGGTTCCAAGGGCGCCGATCACACCCCCTCCCTGATTCGCCTGGGAATACCAGTTCCAACCGCGCTCTGGATCAGAGCGACTGCCCATCAGCCAGTCGAGTTTCACCAGCCAGGGGGTACCGACGGCCCCCGCTCTGAGCAGGCGATCAGTCTGCATGAACAGAGGGACTGCCCTGTATTCGTAATCCACAGCCACCGAGAGGCCTCTGGCAATTGCCAGCCGTTGCAACTCCCTGGCCTGATCGGCATGCAAGGCGATCGGCTTCTCCAGCAGCAGATGTTTGCCGGCTTCCAGAGCACGGCGAGCCAACTCGAACCGTGGTGACGGGGGGGTCGCAATCACCACAGCCTCCACAACCGGGTCAGCCAGCAGAGCGTCCCAGTCGACATAACCGGCGAGAGCATGAGCTGAACAGGCCGCATCCAACCGCTCGCGGCGAGGATGCCACAACGCCACGCTGCGCAGATCGGAGTTTGCCTTCACAGCCTGAAGGTGAACCTTCTCGCCGAAACCGAGTCCGGCGATGGCCACACCAATCGGTTGAAAATTCATCTCAGCTGGCCAGTGGTTCGTTGCAGACGGCGTCAATCACGGAGCCAATCAACCCGTCTTCGCCGGCGGCCTCCCAGCTGGCCCCAAAACGGGGGATGCCGTTCACCTGCTTGTCGCGGTAGAGCTGCTGAGCACAGTCGAGCTGCATCACATACAGCTCACCGGGAGCCTGCTCGCCCTCGGATGTTGGAGCGGGCGTGAACCTGCTCAGAACTGAGCGCAATCCCTGCCGATCCTCCTTGACGCTGCCTCGATCCCACCACTGCTGTCCGGCCTCCGTCGCTGGAACCTCAATCCAGTCAACCTGTCCGGCCAAGACGGGCAGGACCCAGGCCAGAAGGCTCAGACCCAGCATCAACACAACCCTGATCATGCGCTGGCAAGCTCCATCGGCCTTGAGCCATGCAAACGCAACAGGCTGGCCAGGGTGACGCGCATCTGATTACGCGGAACGATGGTGTCAACAAAGCCCTTGTCCTGCAGATATTCAGCCGTCTGGAAGTCATCCGGCAGCTTTTCACGCAGGGTCTGTTCAATCACGCGACGCCCAGCAAAGCCGATCAACGCCTTGGGTTCCGCCAAGATCAGATCCCCCAACATGGCGAAGCTCGCCGTGACTCCCCCGGTGGTGGGATGCGTCAGCAGAGGCATGTAAAGCAACTCAGATTCCCTGTGGCGCTCCAGCGCACCGGAGATCTTGGCCATCTGCATCAAGCTGAGCATCCCCTCCTGCATGCGGGCACCACCGGACGCGCAGACAATCAGCAGAGGCAAGCGTTTCTCCGTGGCCACTTCAATGAGTCGCGTGATCTTTTCCCCGACAACTGAGCCCATGGAGCCGCCCATGAAGCGGAAATCCATCACCGCCAGAGCCATCGACAGTCCCTCCACCCGGCAGAGGCCCGTCACAACACCATCGTTCAGACCAGTGGACGCCTGGCTTTCACGAAGACGATCGGCGTAGGCGCGGCGATCCTTGAAACCAAGAGGATCGGTGGGAATGAGTTCCTCATTCAGAGCTTCAAAACTGCCTGGATCGGCAATCACGGCGATGCGTTCGCTGCTGTTGATCCGGTGATGGTGACTGCAGCCGGCGCAGACACTGGCGTTGGCCCTCAGGTCTTTGAGGTAGACCACCAAGCCGCATTCAGGGCATTTGCTCCAAAGGCCATCACCTTCATCAGGCTCCTGGATCACCTTGCCGGTGGACTGTTCCTTGCGGCGGTCCGCAAACCAATCGAACAAACTCATACGGTTGCCGCTCGTTGGGAAAGTTTGGTTCTTGGGTGGCTCAGTGGTTTGTGAAGCAAAGCCGCCAAAAGGCCTCCTCACCTCAAATAAGATTCTCTTAATGGTACCTGCGCGGCCCGCCGGACGATTCCCGGAAAACCCTTTGGTGCTTAGGGCGGGCAACCTGAATGGGGCCGCTTTTGAGGCCTGAACACAGAGTGACCACAGCAGAAGGGTTCAGGAGTGCATTCGACTTGGTTAGCTTGCAGCCGATGGCTTACAGAGGTCATCACCCGTGATTGACATCAATGCTTCTGGCTCTTGCAACCTGTTTCACCGTTCCGTGAGAGAATGAAATGACGCGAATGGGCCGAGAGACCACAACGCGCGATCTAGATAAACGGACCAGACCAAATGAACAGAAGAGTGATTCAACCCCTTCTTTGGGGGATCGATCAGCCCGTGAGAGTGCAGGGTGACCAGCAAAACGTCGAAACCGGTTACGAGTCGGCCCAACGGAAACGTTTCCTGCGCTCTGAGGCAGAGGACTCTGAGACAAGCGGAATCGTTTGATTAAAAAGAAACCCCGCCGAAGGCGAGGGTTTCGAAAGCTCAAAGATTGTGACCTTGTTTCCAGCCTTTGTGCTTTTTCCTCACAACAGCAGTATAGATACAACGACTGTCACTGTGCCAGTTAACCTTGGACAGCTTGTTGCTCGTCTACAGCCCCCCTCTGCAGGTGGGGCGAACATGCCGGCCACCTGGTCAGGAAAAGGACTACAAGAACCGCGAGAAGAGCTTGCTCTTCTCGAGCGATGCGGTGCCTGCTGAGACAAGTTCGTCCCCATACAGAGAAATGTGGACAACACACCGATTCTTTTCGGATTTCAAGATTGCAGAACAGTGTTTCCCACGATCGCTCTCGCGGGAAACAGGGTTCTGCCGGCCCTCGGGTCGCTCTCCCGAAAGCGTCGCGTAGGGAGGGGATCCCCATCTCCGCGCCGCATCAATATGAAGGCCAACCAAGAGATTTGCAACCGGTCTTTTGGGCATCTTTTGGAACCCAAAAAATCCCCGTAAAGCCTCGTGTCTTTGGTATGGGAGAGCACTGACAAAATCTGCCTGACATGGCCATAAGCCAGTTCAGGCCTGACTTTTCAGACACATCTGTCAGTGACTTGGAGAACACCACGACTGTCTACGTTCCACATACGATTCTGCAGCTGTACCGGTTCAGCCGGACCCACCAAGCGGTCCTTGATTGCCGTCGATTCAAGGTTCTCAGACAGGGAGCATTAAGAAACCGAGCCTCCTGCTCAAAGGAACGAGCAAGGGGGCAGAGACGCTGCCCACGAAAAAGAAAGTGATCTCAACACAATCCAAGGCTCGCAAGGCTTGAGCCGCAGATGGCCCGAAGAAGTTGCATGGATCCAGAGGGAACAAAGACAACAACTCACGGAAATGATTCAACAACATTTTGCACCAATAAAATCAGCTCGTGCAAGCTGCAAACTCGTGCAAAATAATTGCATCTAGACCACCAACCCATCAACGCCTCAACAAGGCCATTTTCTGAATCTACAACTCTCCTGAGATGCCTCTGATAAAATAGACCAATAAAAAGATATCGCCTGAATCAATGGCATCGCACACTGCCGCTATTAACGATCATCTTGCACTTGAATTTCAGGCCAGCCACACCTACCTGGCCATGTCGATATGGCTTCGCGAAAAAGACCTCATCGGTTTTTCCGGCTACATGCTCGAAAAGAGCATTGAAGAACGCGGACATGCTTCAAAGATGATTGCCTATCTTGTCGACAGCGAATGCGAGGTACAACTACCAACCATTCAATCTCCGGAACGTGAGTTTCAAACGGTTCAGAAGCTGTTTGACACCGTTTACAGCATGGAAAAACAGGTAACGGAATCAATCAACAATATTTATTCATTGTCAGAGCAGGAGGGCGACCGTGCTGCAACTGCAATGCTGGACTGGTTCATCGAAGAACAAGTTAAAGAGGAATCCGAGGCGCGCTTTGTTCTGAAACGATTGCGTTTGGCTGATTCCAACACGGCAGCACTGATCCTTCTTGATCAACAATTCCTGGATGGAACACTCCTTGCCAATATCAAAGCCGGAGGCGCATTTAACCTTGGCGGAGGCGGACTAGGACTTGGAAACGGAACAGCTTGAGAGATGAATAGCAACCATGCAAGGATAGTATCAATTTCATTCACACAAAGCTAGACCATAATAACAATTAATTAGAATAATTATGGGATAAAATTTTTTCAAAAAATGTTCAGCCATTGATCCCACCACCAATGCGGACCCTTCAGCCAGACCAGCCAAATACCGAGTGCGATGAATGGCCCAAATGGGAAAGGTTGTCGCGGTTTCAAGCGGCCGGTCAATCGACCGATGCTTCCAACAATCGCACCGCTGAAAACTGAAATTGCCATGGCGATTGCAATACCAAACACACCAAGCCACGCACCACCCAAAGCGGCAAGCTTTGCATCTCCCAAACCCAGGGCTGGTTGCCCCAGAGCTTTTTCCGCAAGGGCACTGAGGGTCTCCAGTGCCATCAGCGAAAGAGCGGCACCGATCATGTGATCAGCAAAAACCGGTGCACCGCCGGTGACACTGGCCATCAGGCCCAACAGAACGCCCCAGCGGCACAGGGATTCCGGCAACCACATGTGATCGAAATCGATCAGCACCAGTGGCAGAAGAAGACCGACCAAAGGCAAACCGATCCAAGGCTGCAAACTCGGTTCGACACCACCACCTCCACCACTGCTCACCAACATCGTGCTGAGCCACAGCAAGGCACTGAGACTTTCAACCACTGGATAGCGCCAGCTGATGCAGGCACTGCAGTCTCTGCAACGGCCGGCAAGCAGCAACCAACCCAGCACTGGCATGTTGTCGTGCCAGCGCACTGCATGACCACACCTTGGGCAATGACTGCCGGGATACACCACGGATTCCTGCCGGGGCAATCGCCAAATAACAACATTGGTGAAACTGCCAACGCAGGCACCAAACGTGATCAGCCAGACCGGCGCGATCAAGCCTTCCATCGATTCCGGGAACGCGCATTGCGAGTTCGAATCAGCTCCAATCCCACAAAATTTTCTTCAGGCAAAAGCACAGGGGCATGGAAGACAACACGACCCTCTTGATGATCAAGATCAACAACAACACCGATTGGCTCAGGTGAACTGACCGTGTCTGACAAATAATTGAAGTACACAAGCCGTGCAAGACGGATCAGTTCTCTGCTGTCAACACGATCCCAGCGTGGCGTGGTCGGTGAGCGGGCAGCACCACTGATCTCAAACGACGGTGTTGCAAAAGTAATCTGCTCACCCACAAACGTAGATGAGCCGATTGTAGAGATGAATTGCTGAGACGTTCCAGGTCAGCTGACCTTTTTCTTCTCCTCGATCATGCGATGAATGATCGGCGTAAGGATCAGTTCCATCGCAAAGCCCATCTTGCCTCCATTCACCACGATGCTAGTGGGGCTGGACATGAAGGAGTCGTGAATCATGTTCAACAGGTAGTTGAAATCAATTCCCCAATTTTCCCGGGCACCTTTACGAAAGTGGATGATGACGAAACTTTCATCCGGAGTGGGAATGTTCCGGCAGATGAATGGGTTGGAGGTGTCCACCGTGGGCACCCGCTGAAAGTTGATATCGGTGTTGCTGAATTGAGGGCAGATGTGATTGATGTAATCCGGCATACGGCGAAGGATGGTGTCCACGATCGCCTCTGCGGAATAACCGCGCTCAGCGTTATCGCGGTGGATCTTCTGGATCCACTCCAAATTGACAATCGGCACCACACCAACGAGGAGATCGGCCAGATCCGCAACGTCGTAACCCTCACCCTTCACCCCACCATGAAGACCTTCGTAGAAGAGAACATCCGTGCCGGAAGGAATGTCTTCCCAAGGCGTAAACTGACCCGGGTCAAGGTTCACACCCAGGCGCGCATTGTGCTCAGCGGCTTCCTCAGGGCTGTGCAGATAATACCGCTTCTGACCAGAACCGGTTTCGCCGTAGGTGCGAAACAATTCATCGAGCTTGTCGAAAAGGTTGGCTTCCGGACCGAAGTGGGAGAAATTTTCACCCTTCGCCAGGGCATCAGCCATGGCCTTTTTCATCGACGTCCGCTCATAGCGGTGGTAGCTGTCGCCTTCCACAACGGCAGGCGTGATGCCTTCACGAGCGAAGATGTGTTCGAAGGCGCGCTTGACGGTGCTGGTTCCAGCACCGGACGAACCGGTTACAGCGACGACCGGGTGACGCTTCGACATCGACGCGGGGACAAGATGCTCGGCGAGTTTGCCAGATCAAGGCCCACTTTCACCACTACGTTCGTTAAAGAGCTTTCAACAGTTCCTGGCCCATCGCCTGACATCCCAGCTGTGTGCAGCCTTCCGCCATCAAATCACCGGTGCGGAAGCCCGCAGCAAGAACCCGGTCCACAGCGGCCTCAAGCGCATCAGCTGCCGCTGACTGCTTCAAACCAATCCGCAACATCATCGCGGCGGAGAGCACCATCGCCATGGGATTGGCCTTGTCTTGACCAGCGATATCGGGCGCTGATCCATGCACCGGCTCAAACAGACCTGGGCCATCACTGCCTAGCGAAGCCGAAGGCAGCATGCCGATCGAGCCGGTCAGCATCGCCGCTTCATCGCTGAGAATGTCGCCGAACAGGTTGCCGGTGAGCAGCACATCGAACTGGCGTGGATCACGCACCAGCTGCATGGCGGCGTTGTCCACGTACATGTGACTCACTTCAACCCCGCTGTAGCCAGGGGCCATTGCATCGACGCGATCCCGCCAGAGCTGACTCACATCCAGCACATTGGCCTTGTCAACGGAACAGAGCCGACCCCGACGCTCCCGGGCGATGTCAAAGGCCACCTTGGCGATGCGATCAACCTCAGAGCCGGAATAGGTCATCGTGTTGAAGCCGCGCTCATCGCCATCGGCCTCGAGGCGGCCCTTGGGCTGACCGAAATAAATCCCGCCTGTCAGTTCTCGCACCACCATCAGGTCCACACCCTCGATCACCTCACGCTTGAGGCTGCTGGCATCGATCAGAGCCGGAACAATCTTGACCGGACGGAGGTTGGCGAAAAGATCCATACCGGCCCTGAGCCCAAGCAGGCCGGTTTCCGGCCGCTTCTCACGCGGAAGGCTGTCGAAACGCGGGCTGCCGATGGCTGCCAGCAGAACCGAATCAGAGGCTTTGCAGGCCGCCAGAGTGCTGGCAGGGAGAGGTTCACCGGTGGCATCGATGGCGCTGCCACCGATCGGTTTTTCCTCGAAGACCAGTTCAAAACCGTGACGTTCGCTCACCGCCTCCAGCAACCGCCGCGCCACGGTGGTGATCTCCGGGCCGATGCCGTCGCCGGGGAGCAGAACGACGCGGTGCTGAGCCATGACGGACCGGAATGGCGAAGTGGTGGCGAGACTACTGAGGGGCGTTCCGCTTCAGCTCCCGCAGAGTCTTGGTGATCTCGGGCAGCTTGCTGAAGGTGCTTGCACAGCGCAGCCAGAGTCGGTTGGGGATGGCGGGAAAGCCACTGACTACCTGCCCCGCAGCCACATTGGAAGTCAAACCACTCTTGGAGCTGGCGATCACCCGATCACCAACGACCACACGATTCGCCACACCGACCTGACCGGCCAGGATGACGCCGTTGCCGATCTGAGCCCCACCGGCGATCCCCACCTGTGCGGCAAAGGCGCAGCCGCGACCAACGCTGACCCCGTGGCCGATCTGCACCAGGTTGTCAATTTTGGTGCCCGCACCAATCCGGGTTTCACCCACAGAAGGTCGATCAATGGTGGTTCCGCTGCCCAGCTCAACCTGGTCTTCCAGCACAACCCGACCTGTCTGTGGCATTTTCCGCCACCCCTTGGCCGTTGGCACAAAACCAAACCCTTCCGAACCAACAACAGCATTGGCACTGACCACACAACCGCGACCCAGATGACTGCCGGGATAAAGAACGGCATTGGCATGCAGCTCACAGCCATCCCCCACAAGGACGCCGTCGTAAATCACCACTCCGGGATGCACCACACAATTCGCCCCAACGCAGCTGCCAGCGCCGATGCAGACCCTGGGACCGATCGCCGTGCCTGCCCCAACCACAGCCCGCTCATCGATCACAGCCGTTGGATGAATCTCGGCCGGTGGCCGGCGGCGTGGAACCAGTTGATCCAGAGCTTCCGCAAAGGCCAGGCGCGGGTCGGAGAACACCGCAAAGGGAATCTCACGTTGACTCGCACGATCAATCAGGTCCTGTTGATCCGGCAGCAGAAGAGCCCCGACACAGCTTTGCCCCAGCTCTGAACTGAGAGCGTTGCCTTTCTCCAAAAAGCTGAGCTGATCCGCCGCGGCCAGCTCAAGGGAAGCGGCACCCGTCAACGGAGGATCAGCACCGGGGTTGCTCCAGAGCAATCCTGCATCCCCCATTTGCAGGGCCTTGAGCAGGGAGCTGAAGCGCATGATCAAACGGCGCGGCGGCCGGATCGTAAGCGCGCTCAGCGTTGATGCAGCACCAGTGCATCCCGGTGCACCACCACTGGGGATGGCACGGTGGAGTCCTCCTCCATCAAGGCCTGTCGCAACTGATCGCTGGCCATGGAACAGAGACCGCGACCCAGCTCATCTCCCCGGGAATCCACCAACCGAACAGCCTGGTTGGAGGAAAACTGCCCCTCCACTGCCGTGATCCCAACCATCAGCAGTGACGCGCCTTGATGCTGCAGGGCGACACAGGCTCCGGCATCCAGTTCCAGAGTGCCTTCAGGTTCCAAGACATGGGCCAGCCAGCTGCGCCGATTGCCAAGGGGATCCGGATGTGGATGAAACACCGTGCCCCCGCGTCCACCGGCAAGAAGAGCCTCCAAGCGCCTGGGATCACGGCCGTCATCAAGCTGCATGGTGACGCCGCTGGCGGTGGCGATACGCGCGGCCGCCAGTTTGGTGGTCATACCCCCCGTTCCCCAGCGCCCACCATCACCGGCTACCGCCTGAAGCGCCTCCAGATCTTTGGGGTGATGGACATCAGCAATCGGCAGGGCGCCGTCATCCGAGCGTGGATCGGCGGAATACAACCGATCCACATCGGTCAGCAAAAGCAGCTGATCCGCTTTCAACGCTGCAGCAACGAGGGCGGAAAGGGTGTCGTTGTCGCCAAAGCGCAGCTCGACAGGGGAAACGGCATCGTTTTCGTTCACGACAGGCAGAACCCCCCAATCGAGCAGTTGCAGCAGGGTTCCGGAGGCTTTCTGGTAGCGAAGTCGGTCCACCAGATCTGAACGGGTCAGCAAAACCTGGGCCACGCGGGATCCGTAACGCCCCATCGCGCTCTCGTACAAAGCCATTAGGTGGCCCTGCCCCACGGCCGCTGCCGCCTGAAGCGCCACCACAGAGGTTGGACGCTGGCTCAAACCAAGCCGTTGACAACCCAGACCCACTGCACCACTGGTGACCAATACGACCTGATCACCGCGTTGCTGCGCTGCGGCGATCCCCCGGGCGTAACCCTCGATCGCGGCTGCAGTATCCCCCCGCAGCAGGCTTGTGCCCAGCTTGACCACCCACAGCGTCATGCCGCAGGGGCCCCCAACCATCGCGCGAGAGTTCGCTCCAGCCGCTGGATCCCATCACGGGAACAGGGGCCACCATCACTGGCAATCGGCTGAACCAAAACCGTGAACAAACCGAGGCGGTTGCCGCCGAGAACATCGGTGAACAAACGATCCCCCACCATGGCGATGCGCTCCGGCGGAAGGTTCAGTTCAGCCACAACACGGCGCAGCGCAGCACGATGGGGCTTGCGCGCACCACAGGTGAAATCCACGTTCAGCTGATCCGCCACGGCGGAGATACGCCGCTGTGATGGGTTGTTGCTGAACAGGTGCAGGTGCAGGCTTTGACCCGCATCAACCAACCAGGCCTTCACCGGCGCTGACAGCTGAACATCCCGGCCGGTAAGAAGGGTGCGATCGACATCGATCACCGCTGCCCGTATGCCATGGGACAGCAGATCGGACAGCGAAAGCTGAGCGATGGTCTGGCCTGGATCCCAGGAGGGTTGTAGGCAGTGACGGCCACTCACTCCGGCCATTCCCGCTCCTCCAGTTCCGCCTCGATACGGGGCTGGATGCGATCGAAGGCCTCCCCTTCCACCAATTCGGCCTGGCCATCCACCATTCGAGCTACCACGAAGAAAGGATCCAGAGGGATGTAGAGGCCATAGTCCTGTTCCTTGACCATGAAGCTCACCAGAAGCTCATAGGTCTCCGCGTCCTCGTCTCCATCGTCCTCATCCTCTTCATCCAACTCATCCGGGTCAGGCTCATCCAGTTCCCCGCTGACGGTGAGGGTCACAGCAGAACGCACCAGGGTTAGCTCATGCTCCTGGAGAACAACGTCCGCAACCGAGAGGATCGGTTCACTGCTGTCGACACTGGTGATTGGCTCCGGATCACCCTCGTCCTGAAGACGGAACAGGGACACCGGCGTATCCACAGGTGTAAGCAGCGCGTAATCCTGCCCATCGAGTGGGATCAGCTGCTCCAGGAAGCAGAGCAGGTCCTTTCCGTCACTGTCCCGCACGAGCACGGTGGGAACGTCACCGCTGCTGCCGGTGGCGGAGTCGCGCATGAAATCGGAAGGCACTGAGCTCAGGATCCACCATCGCGTGGCGTGGTGCCCGCGGGACCTCCATCGGGCTGGGCCGGTTTTAACTCCGGCCCCTCCTGCAACCACTGCTCCAAGAGCAGGGCAGCCGCCGCACTATCCAGTCGACCACTGCGATCACCCGCCAGACCATGGCGTTCCGCGGCAGCCCAGGTACTGCTGTGTTCATTGACCCAGGCCAGGGGGAGCTCAAGGGCAGCAGCCAAGCGCAACCCGTAGCGGCGGCAGTGCACCGCCTGTTCCGTGGGATCTCCGGCCGCATCGAGGGGCAGACCCACCACCAGGCCTTGCACATGGCGTTCACGGCAGTGGCGTCGCAACAACGTCAGGTCAGCTTCAAAGCGGCCGCGATGCAACGCAGGCAGGGGGGTCACCGTGATGCCGAGGCCATCACAACCGGCCAGGCCGATACGACGACGGCCCACATCCAGGCTGAGCACTGAGCAGGGAACGGGCACCTCAGCGGCGACCGAGGCTGGGGGAGGGGAACGGTTGCCCCTGGGGGCGCAAGCGGCTGAAAACCTGATCCAGTGAGCGGCTGAGCTGGGCGTTGCGGGGCGTCGTCTGACGGCGCCAGAGACTGCGGCCAAGCAACAACTGCTCCTCTCCGCGCGTCCAGCCTTGGTCCAGCAGACGCTCCGCCATCGGAGCATCATCAAGGGCTGTCACAAGGCTGGCGGAGGCCTGGGAGCCATGAATCCGCTGAAGCACGTAAGGGAGAGCTTGATCCAGGCGTGGGTCCCAGGCCACATCGCGCATCAGTTCAAGCTGACGGGCTTGTCCTCGCTCATTCAGCTGCAAACAACCGGCCAGAACCGTGTCGCCAGCGAGAAGGACACCGCAGCCGACACCACGACGATCCAGAAGATCAAGCCAATGGCGATCGGTGATCTGGCGCAGATGGCTGAAACAGCCGCCCTGCTCAAGCGGCCATAAACGCTGGGCGTTGCGACGATTGATCGGTTGCCATGCCAGACCCGGCGGCAAAGGAGCTGCAGCCTTGAACGGCTCCGAGGGAGGCAGCCAGACTTGGAATGGACGCAAGGGCTGAAAGCCAAGCTCACGCAGCAGTGCGATGGCATCGCCATCGGCCGCTGGACAGCGAATCACCCAGCTGCGCACCTGATGTTCTCCCCGCTGAACAGCAGCTTGAAGAAGCGTGCGTTGAACGGTTCGTCGGCTGACCTGAGCGCTGGTGCGCAGCTGCTGAGGCCAGTGCAGGGTCCAGCAGCTGCCGCGACGATTGATCGGATGGGAGACCGCGGCTGCCAGGGGGCCTTCCGCATCTACGCCCACGACACAACGGGGGGAACGGCTGG
Organism: Synechococcus sp. AG-673-B04; assembly: GCA_003211235.1. GTDB lineage: Bacteria > Cyanobacteriota > Cyanobacteriia > PCC-6307 > Cyanobiaceae > Parasynechococcus. The sequence goes on along the minus strand of QCTG01000017.1, from coordinate 4,091 downwards.
GCAGAAGATCAGGAAAGCGCTGCTCGATCCGGGCGGCCAGATCGCCCAACAACACACCTTGCAACTGCGGAAACCAGGCAAGATGCGTTGGGTTGAGTGGCTCAACTTTGAGGGTGGAGCAGGGGCCCTGCGTCATCACATCCCCCCGAGCCAATAAGTCAACTCAATCTAGTGCTTATCATAAGGTTGGACGCACGAGCACCAGAGGGGTGCGCTGGTTTGCGTTTCCTGCGGGATTCGGCTTGAGCGCTCGCGTCAGCAGATCTTCATCACAGCCGGAGCTGGAGGCCAGCACTTTGACGCGACCGAGATCGTTGACGTCAACGATGGCAACGGCGACACCCAGTGCTGATGCTGCCTCCTCGCAGAACGCCTGCGAACGGTCCGGCCCCAGAACAATCGTCTGGTCATAGGGAGGCGTTGTACCGGTGATGTCGTCGATCAACCTCGCCTGATCACCGGCCAAGCGATAAAAGCTGCCGGGGATACCTGCCAGTTTCAACAGCAAGCCACCAATCCAGGCACACAACACCCGTGTCGGCCCGACGAGATCGATCAGAGTCTGCATTCCGCAGGCCGTGGCCAGACTGCTGGTGGGATGGAAAACGCGGCAGGCCAGACGGGCCACCAGACCAGGATTCACTTCACTGGGGTGTCGATAACGGCCTTGGATGACCGCCAAAGGCGTTTCCCCAAGTGTGAGCACATCACCCGGCTGAACAACGTTTTCGGCGTAGCGGCGCAAAACCGCGATCGGATCGTCCAGGGGGCCGAGCAGGTGGGTGCGCAGAGGAAGCACCTGGCAACCCTCCCCGGATTGGAATGAAGCGTCGGCTGCCGATATGGGGTTCGGGCGACGCAGTGGAACCAACACACCCTGGCGTCGAGGCAGCCGACCGAACGGTCCGTAATTGATCCAATGAATCTCAACCCAGAGGCTGTCAACGACCCTCTGAGCCTCGGGGCCGCTGATCATGATGCTGACCCGGGCGCGGGTGCTGCCGCGCCCTTTGACGATGTAAGCCGCCCAATAGCCATCAGCTCGCGACTCCTCGTCTGGATGCTGGGCTTCGATCCGAGTGGTCACCTTCAGGCCAGAGGGATAGGCCTGCCCCAGCAACACCGGATCAACCCTCAGCTCGGGGACGAACACCTCCATGCGTCGGTGGGGATTACTGATCTCCAGCCAACCCGTCACATGAATCGTGTCGGCGTCGTTCTGAACACTCCAATCTCTGGGACTGAGCCGCAAGGGGGACGCGGGACGAAGCCGATGACGCAGTTCGAGCCAGGTGACTCCGAGTCCAAGGGCCAACGGAGCGATCAGCACAGACACAGCGTCTACCAAAGTTCGCCGCAGCGTAAAACTGCATCAGCGGTCCACACGCCATCCGATGCGTTATCCGGATGTGACCTCGATGTTCACCTCGTTGAAGCTGCCCTCCTGATCGAGGGACGGCAACTCTGGCGCCGGCAGACCTGTGGCCTCGCTGATCCCCGCATTGATCTCGTTCAGAGGAACCTGCCCCTCCTGGTCAAACATCACACGCCCGTCGGGACCTATCACAACCACTTGCGGAATCAAGCCATGCCAGTAGCTGGCCGGATCAGTGGGGCCCGTTGCCTCGCGGCCCTGCAGAGGGTCAACGGTAAGAGGCAAAAGATCGATGTTGCGCCCCCACAGCCGCTGCAGCTCTGACACCACAGGAGCAAAACGTTTGCTCACAGCGCTGTCATCGAGGTAGTAAACGATCACGGCGGTGCGCCCCTGATCCAGGGCCTCCGACAGGGGATTGGCGGGGGGAACCAAGGAGCCGTTGCCGGCATAGAGGGCATAGATATTGCCGTCGTAACGATCGTCGTTGAGAACGGCCTGAGCCGGGGTAACCACAAGCAGCAGAGCAGCAAGAAGGCTCAAAGCGCGAACCAGTAGACAGCCCATCAAGCCGAGGTCGGAACGGCCATTGTGGCCTCAGCCACGCCCCAGGCCACGACCCATGCCCTGGGCGATGCCACGACCGATCAGACCGATGGCCCGTCCGAGCACCTGGGTGAGCAGAACCACCGCCAGATCTCCCAGGCGTTGGATCACAGCCTGAACCTGGGGAGCCAGAGCGTCACGGGTTTCAAGCAGCAGGGCCACCTGACGCTGCCACCAGCCCAGCTGGTTGAGCTCATCATCACGGGGCTCGGTGAGCAGGCGCGGTTGGATCCGACCGCCACGCAGCTCAAACAGCAATCGACGACTCTCGTAAAGCTGAATGGGGCGTTCGATCCAGTCCGCCCAGCGAAGCTGACTATTCAGCTGATTCCGTACACGATCCAGTTCGCGGGTTGCCAGCAACCGCTCCCCAAGCAAGTAGCGGCGTAACTCAGGCCAGCTTCCGCATGCCTCCAGCAGCTCGGAACCGATCAGCTCGGCAGTGCGCACCAACCAGTTGCTGACCAGCGTCTCCAACTGCAGGAGGGCACGGGGATCATCTGCCGGCAGCAGCTGACCATTCACCAACACGGGCTGATCAGCCAGAAGCGGCGCCAGCATCCCGATTGGATCGGGCAGGTCTTCGTCCTCATCCGTGAATTCGGCATCTTCCAGAAGCGCTGCCGCCACTGGCAGCAGCGCACCGTTCCGCGGGATCCGCACGTAGCTTCCGGCCATCGACGTCAGCGCCTGCCGCCGCAGTTCCGGCTGCAGATCACTCCAGCAATCGGGTTCCAGCTCATCCCGCCGCAAACGAGCCAGCAGCTGATCAAGTTGCTGCAGCAGGGCCAGCAGCAACTCCCGGCGCCGCTCCGGTTGAAGAGCTTCAATCGCCAAAAGCCGGCCGGTTGCATTGCTGAGGCCTGCCTGCACCGCATCAGCGAGACGGTCATGGATGGAGTCCCAGACCGCCGCGGCATTGCGCTGGCGCAACGTGATCGATGTGGCGTCGTGATCATCGGAAGACAGACGAGATACCCCCTTGAGAGGAACGGCATCCGCCAAACCCATCTGCAAGGGTCCCCATAGCCACAACAACAGCGCACGAGCCTGATGCAGCTCACGGCAGCGGCCCTCCAGAAGAAACCTTAGTAGGCCTTCCTTCGGTGGGGGCTTCAGCATCGCTTCGATCACCTGCAGATCGTTGCTGATCTGTTGCAGGCCGCTCACCAGCAACCACTGGCCTAGGCCCATGGCCGGTGAGATGGTCTGGCTTGGCAGCGATGCAGACGCCTGAAGCTGAACCACCCGACCACCGCTGAGCATGGTTTCGATGGCGTCCGTCAATTGCTCCACACCGCCGCTCTGCAGCAGGCCCTCGGCCCCGAGAGCTAGTAGCTGATCCCTGCTTGCGGTGAACGATTCAGGCAGCAGTAACAACAATGGTGCCGGCTGCCAACGCTCCTGCAACCGCCGCACCTCCTGCTGCAACGCCGGCAAAGACAGCAGGGCATCGATGGACCAGATCACCATCTTCGGTGCGCCCTTCAGCTGTTCGGCCTTCAGAACCACGTTCCAACCGGACATTCGGCTGGTCAGCTGCAGAGCAAGGGACTCTCCGAATGGCTCCGGAGCCAACAGCAACATCCGCACTGGAGAGGAGGCAGCCAAGCGGAAACAAGAGACGATGTCGTCAAGGTACCGAGCCTTGGCTCAGTTCTCCAGGGTGCGGCGACCGTTCAGTTGAAGGGTGTACGACTCAATACGAAAGCCAGACGTCTGCTCAATTCGATCGAGAAGGTCGGCAGGAAGTTCGACGTCGATGTCCTCAATGGATCCGCTGTCCAGACAGGTGAGATGACTGTGGGGGTCACTGCGGTATCCGTACAAGCGACCACTGGCTCGATCGAGACACTCAATCACTCCAGCGGACTGGAGCGCCTCCAGATTTTGATAGACGGATGTATGGCCGATGCTTCGACCACTTGAATTGAGCTTTTCGAAAATGTCGCGCGCGCTGAGGTGACTTTTTTCAGTCCAGAGCAGATCCAGCACCATGCGCCGCTGACGGCTCAGACGCATCCCCAGATCGCGGCACTGTTCGAAAACATCATTGAGACCTCGAGTGGAGGTGACGTTCACTGGGGAAGTGGCGTCGCGCCTTAACACG
>QCTG01000016.1 GCA_003211235.1 Synechococcus sp. AG-673-B04 | reverse complement strand
CCATCACCGGCGAGCTCATCGGCGAGGGCGCAGAAGACACCACCATCACAGGCACCCTCTCAGCCACAGACACTGAAGGCCTCACCGACAACACCTATTTCACGGTTTCAACCAACCCCAGCAACGGCTCCGCTTCCATCAATGCCGAAACCGGCGCCTGGTCCTACACACCAACCGCCAACTTCAACGGCAACGATGCCTTCACCGTCACCATCACCGATGACCTTGGCGGCACCACAACCCAAGCCATTGAACTGACCATCACCGCCGTTGATGATCCAGCCTCCATCACCGGCGAGCTCATCGGCGACGGCGCAGAAGACACCACCATCACAGGCACCCTCTCCGCCACAGACGCTGAAGGCCTCACCGATGGCACTGTCTTCTCCGCCGGAGCCTGAGGTATCACCGGTGATGACGGCGGAATCATCAACGGCGGTGATGGTCAGTTCAATGGCTTGGGTTGTGGTGCCGCCGGCGTCATCGGTGATGGTGACGGTGAAGGCATCGGTGCCGTTGAAGTTGGCGGTTGGTGTGTAGGACCAGGCGCCGGTTTCGGCATCGATGGAAGCGGAGCCGTTGGTGGGTGAGTTGCCGGATGCAATGGAGAAGACAGTGCCATCGGTGAGGCCTTCAGCGTCTGTGGCCGTGAGGGTGCCTGTGATGGTGGTGTCTTCTGCGCCCTCGCCGATGAGCTCGCCGGTGATGGAGGCTGGATCATCAACAGCGGTGATGGTCAGTTCAATGGCTTGGGTTGTGGTGCCGCCGGCGTCATCGGTGATGGTGACGGTGAAGGCATCGTTGCCGTTGAAGTTGGCGGTTGGTGTGTAGGACCAGGCACCGGATTCGGGATCGATGGAAGCGGAGCCGTTGGTGGGGGTGTTGCCGGATGCAATGGAGAAGACAGTGCCATCGGTGAGGCCTTCAGCGTCTGTGGCCGTGAGGGTGCCTGTGATGGTGGTGTCTTCTGCGCCCTCGCCGATGAGCTCGCCGGTGATGGAGGCTGGATCATCAACAGCGGTGATGGTCAGGGCGATGGCTTGGGTTGTGGTGCCGCCAAGGTCATCGGTGATGGTGACGGTGAAGGAATCGTTGCCGTTGAAATTGGCGGTTGGTGTGTAGGACCAGGCACCGGATTCGGGATCGATGGAAGCGGAGCCGTTGCTGGGGTTGGTTGAAACTATGAAGTAGGTGCTGTCAGTCAGACCCTGTGGATCCGTTGCATCCAGGTCTCCGTTGATGGTGGTGTCTTCTGCGCCGCTGCCGCTGGTGTCACCGTTGATAGTGCTGGCGACACTGGGTCCATAAACCAAGGCTAAATTGGCACTGGACCAGGAATCGTTGGTGAAGGCGACTTGATAGAAATCAGTGGCGCCACCTGCGGTAGTGGCTGACACGTCGGTGATGGTGACAGGCCGCTTCAGTGTTGAAATGGCTCCTGGCTTGCTGACATCGATATAAGTTCCAGTGCTTTCGTTGTCTGATGAAACGGAGCTCAGGCCTGAACCAGCAAATCCACCAATGATATTATCAAAATTGACGCTAAATGCCCTTTCTAAGTATGATTTAGTGAAATAAAAGTCAAAATCGACTTCTTCGGTGTTTGTGCCGCTGATGCCAAAACCTGGACATAAATCAGAAAACTTATAGCCTTCACTTAATAAGCTGATGTCATTCCACCAAGCATTTGTCCTGAAAACTGCTCCGCCATAATCATTGATGCCCCCAACATTTGCAGCGCTTACTGAATTAACCATAACGCCTAGGACTTCAACGCCTGTGTTGTCACTGACTGATGATGTCTTGGCTGGTTGTCCAGCATCCACCTTGAGCGATAGCGTCCAGATATCGTCTGAAACTGATGTTGTGCTACTGCCAGCGGTTTGCGTGTAGGAATACCCTGTTGATGTGGAGAGATCGGCCCCAGAGATGTTGACGTGGCTTAGCTGTTCGCCTTCGTAAAAATGAATCGTGAGCTCAACAATGTTTGATACATCATCGTTGGACACATTGAAGTCGTTGATTGCGCCTTCTGTTGGTGATGCTGTGTTCGTGAATCCAATCGCCGTAATAGTATAATTTCCAGATACATAAGGCTCTGCGCCTTCTGTGTAACTTGTTGTGGAATCTGTTGATGCATCAGAGCGATAGTTAAAGCTGTCACCTGATGGAACAGCAACAAAAGATTCAGAATCAGCGGTGAGGCCAGTGATTTCAAACTGATAATCAAAAGGGCTGAGGCCACTTGCCAATGTTTGAGTTGTTGTGGGGTTTGTGCCTAAGTCAGTGAGCGTTGCATTCCTAACGTGGTTAGTAGGAGTGATATTGCTGATCCAGTCAAAACCAGAATCATTGCGGCTATCGGCAAGTTCTTTGTTGGTTCCTCTGATGTTGTAATACGCGAAGGTTGTGCCACTGAATTTTGATTTTATGGATTGCAGTAGCGTTAGCGTTGGAGCAGTGGTGTTGCTGTCGGAGACAGTCAGTGTTCCCGTGACATTGCCAATGTCTGTGCTACTCAGGGCATCAAGATTGCTAGCAGTGTCTGAGAGATTGGTGAATTTGAAATAACTGCTGGCGTCAAACGTGATGCTTTGTGCTGTATTAAAGGTGGAGAAAAAGGACTTGACCGCATCAAGCGCAGCCGTGCTGGCGAGGGTGCCCTGCACGAGGTAATCATCACCAGCGGCATAGGTGGCGCTGCTGAGATTGGCTGGGGCTGTGGCATTGCCTGGTGTGCCATCTCCAATAACACCACTGCCATCAAGATCAGCGCCGGTTTGTTCTTCTAGGTAGTCGTTGCTGAAGCTCCAGGTGTCTTTGGCTGCTGCAATGGTGAGGCCGATGGCTTGTGTGGTGCTGCCGCCGCAGTCATCTGTGATGGTGACGGTGAAGGAATCAGTTCCGTTGGCGTGGGCATTGGGTGTGTAAGACCAGGCACCGCTGGCTGCATCGATGGATGCAGTGCCTTGGCTCGGTGTTGTGCTGACTGTGAAGTAGGTGTTATCAGCTAAGCCTTCTATATCGGTTGCAGACAACGTGCCTGTGATAGCAGAAGTGTCTTCTGTACCGGTTCCCGTGATATCACCGGAGATGACGGCGGGGTCATCGGCTCCAGTGATGTTGACCGTGTAGGTGGAGGTTGTGGTTGCTGTCCCGTCGCTGACTGAAACGGTGAAGGGATCCGTAACGGCACCAGCACAGAGTGCTTCAACCGCCGCAGATGTTGCTGTGTAGGTGTAGGCACCGGTGGTGGTGTTTACAACTAATGAGCCGTAGGTGCCAGCAAGAGTTGAAGTGCCACTGGCCACCGTGCCACCGGTGATGCCGTAGGTGAGCGTGTCCCCATCGGCATCGGAAGCGGAAAGCGTTCCCGTAAGGCCAGATGTTGTGGTGTCGGAAGAACCAGCTGTTTCGGTGATGCTGCCGGCTGTTGGGGCGGTCAGAACAGGAGCATTGTTGACAGCGGAGACAGTGATGGCATTGCCGTTGAGATCGGCAATGTCGGTGCTGCTGTCTGCTCCGGGTGCCCAGTCATCTGCAGCGGCGATGTTGTAGGTGGTGCCTTGTGTGGATGAGGTGCCGTTCTTGTTGAGCAGGGAGACGAGGTTGGTCTGGTCGGTGCTGTTTAGGGTGACCGTTGCCGTAGTCGCCGATGTCAGCTCAATGTCCGTGGATGTGAGGGTGTAGGTGCTGCCTGATCCACCAGTGATGGTTAGTGCAGAAACATCAAGATCATTAGTGGCTCCGGGGTAAGCCGGAAGGTTGCTGCCTGTAATGGTGAGTGCTCCGGTTGACGCGTTGTAGGTCGCGGACGTGAGGGTTGGAGCCGTAACATTGGAGACAATAATCGCATTTCCAGTGTTGTCTGCTGGTGAGGAACTTGCGCCGGGATTCCAACCCGAAGCGGCAGCAATGTTGTAAGTGGCGCTTCCGCCGGAGGATGTTCCATTTTTATTGAGCAGACCAGCCAGTTGAAGTTGATCTGCAGCATTTAATGTGATCGTGAATTGTGTAGAGCTATCAATTTCGACATCGGAAGATGTCAATGTGTAGGTGTTGCTGCCCTCGCCTGTGAGTGTGATTTGTGAGATATCGATATCATTGAGAGCGCCGGAATTGGTCTCAAGATTGGCGCCAGCGACGACTAAAGTTCCGGATGATGCATCATAAGTTGACGACGTTAAGTTCGGAGAGGCAAGGGTGATCGAGACATTGTCTAGCCCCCAGATGTCATAATGTTGCTGGCTAGTAGAAAATCTTTTTTGAACCCAACGGAATTGGACGTTGCTTTGCCCGACAACTGCGTCGGGTATGGGAACTGTAAACGTTTTCCACCCGATAGTATCTGAATAGCTGTTGCTTGCTCCATCATAAAATCCCCAGAATGGTGCTGAGGGTGTAGCGCCGCTAGGATATGGAACGTCAGGGCTTATCGAAGCAGTAAAATCTCTATCAGTTAAATAATGAACATAAGTCGTCCAGCTTGTACCCTCGTCAATTGAGTATTCTAAATAAAGACCTTCATTAAAGTCAGGATCTTCTCCTCCGTTGTCGTCATCGCCCTGGATCAAGTCGAACGAAATTGTTCCACCTGCTGTAATGGTTGAGATGGTTGGTGTTGTGGCATGTCTTTCATATCCTGCCGCCGCATCGTGCCCTCTTAGGACGAGTGCAAAGCCGTCCGTGTCGCGAAATCCATCCGTTCCGCTTGATCCGTTACCAGTAACGGTGGAATCGCCACTTCGACGTTCGACAGTGCTGGCCAAGCTCCAGCCAGTCGCATCAGCATTAAAGTCGTCGGAGAAAATTATTGACATTAAATTTAAGTTTAAGTTGTGTTCTGGAATTTGATTGTAGTTTTTTTGTTGAAAAAAATCAAGTTTTTGTTGATCCTTAATTCTTGCCTCTTGGTTGTATGATTATTTTTAAATATGAGATTTGGGTGTGTCAATGGTGAAAGATCGATTGCTGCCCCTGATGTGCATTCTTTCGTGATCAAGATGTCGTCTCCTCGATGCCAACGTCAAAAACTTGCCCATTGAAGAAATCAGCGAAAGTCTTTGCCCGTCGATCAATTTCCGCTTGTGGTGCCGGGGGAACAGGAACGACTTTGGTTTGTGCTGCTTCAGCCGCGGGCACCGGCGTCATTGTTGGTGTGCTGGTGGAGGTTCCAGTGTTGCTGTCGCTGGTGGCGATTGCCAATCGGAACCGACGCCTATTCCCTGCCTGAGATGGGCAGCGTGATGCCCAGGCCGCTGCAGGTGTTTGTTCAGTTCTTCGTGTTGGGGCTGACGTCCTTCGGAGGCCCAGTGGCCCATCTCGGTTACTTCCACGAGCGCTTTGTACAGCGTGACCATTGAATCACTCCTGAGGCTTACGCCGATCTCGTTGGGCTCTGCCAGTTGTTGCCTGGACCCTCGAGTTCCCTGGTGGGCATGGGTCTGGGTCTGATTCGGGCCGGTTGGCTTGGCGGGTTGGCCGCCTGGGCAGGGTTCACCTTGCCCTCCGCCGTATTGATGGTGCTGGCGGCTTCGCTGCTTTCGGCCCATCCCAGTTGGATGGACGGGGGTTGGGTGCATGGCTTGATGGTGGCGGCAGCTGTGCTGGTGCTGTTGGTGCCTCGGGTCTGGGCTCAGCTGCTGGCCCTGCTGCTTGCTGGCCTGTGCATCTCTGCTCTTGGTGGCTCTGCCCTGGCTGTCCGCTGAGGCCAGGCCGCTGCTGGTGCAGCAGCTCAGTGGATTCCTGCGTACGGGTGCCTTGGTGTTCGGCGGTGGCCATGTGGTGCTCCCTTTGCTGCAGCAAGCGCTGGTGCCCAACGGTTGGATTGATCTGCAGCAGTTTCTGGCGGGGTATGGCGCTGCCCAGGCGGTGCCGGGGCCGATGTTCAGTTTCGCGGCCTTTCTTGGCTTTGATCTGCAGCCAGGGCTTCAGGGCATCGCTGGTTCTGCGTTCGCGCTCATCGCTCTCTTTTTTCCCTCGTTCTTGTTGATTGGCGGGCTCTTGACCTTCTGGAGTGACCTGGGCCGATTGGCTCCGATTCGTCGAGCCCTGCTGGGCATCAACGCATCGGTGGTGGGCATCCTGCTGGCAGCGTTGTTTCAACCCGTCTGGCAAACAGGCATCCGCGGTGGCGCTGAGTTCAGCCTGGCCTTGGTGGCGTTTCTGCTGTTGGTGAGCTGGCGGCAACCGGCGTGGCGGGTGGTGCTGTTCTGCGCCGGAGTGGGTGGTTTGACCCTGGCCTGATCCATTCCTCTGCAGAATCACTGCATTGATGATGAGCGTGGTGGCTGGAGTTGGAGTGAATCCTGCTGATCAGCGCTGGCCCTGGTGGCCGCTGCTGCCACTTAGCTCTCAGTCGCAGGAAGTGGTCTGAGGGACTTGTCCCTCAGTTGTCCCTGGAATTTTGTGCAAGTGGGCTGGATTGTGGGCAAGTGAGGTCTTGGTGGTTTCTTGAAGCTGGCTTGCAATTCGTTTCCTGTTGGTTGGATCTAATGGGTGAAACCCCAGGTTCTATGACCCCAAGATTGCCGTGCATTCAAGTTTTTCTAAAGAGGCATCGCGACGCTGCAAACGCAGGCTGATGACCCTGGCGAGATATCGTGCATCATCGGCAACGCCGCAGAAGCGCCCGGAGCCCCAGGTATGCAGCCATGGCAAACCGATGAAATACAGGCCGGCGCTTTGGGTGATCCCGCGATCATGTGCAGGCAATCCACTCCCATCAAAAACGGGCGCATCAATCCAGCTGAAATCGCCGCGATATCCCGTACACCAGATCACCGCAGCAAAGGGCTGTGTATTCAGATCAATGCCAGGGTCATCCACGGGTGGGGGTTGCCAACAGGGGGAATACGACTGTTCGATCGGTGCAGCAATTCCCTCCTTTTCGATCCAGCTGTCAATGCTGCTACGAATGCGGCAGTACACAGCATCGGCATGATCAAGATTGGCGGCTAAATCATTAGTGAAGCCGATGTGGTCTCCGGTGATGCTGGATAGACGACCATGCAAGTGCATCCCTTCCATCGCACGTCGGCGCAGGTCAATTTCACGACCGCCGTCACGTCCGGTTAAGTAATGGTTGGTCTTCGCTCGGACGGTCCGCGGGTCTGCGTGATCGCTTATCGGCATGGCGTAGTAGCCCATCCGGTCCAGCCAATCAACAACGTCCTTGCCGCGGTAACGGCGCGGAGATCGTGGGGCTCGTCCTACACTCAGATGGACAGAACGCCCTGCAAGATGGAGGTCTTCGGCGATCTGGCTACCTGATTGGCCGTTCCCGACCACCAACACAAGGCCCTCGGGGAGAGCATCAGGGTTTCGGTAAGAACGCGCATCGATTTGTAGTAACGAGCTGGGCAGGCGTTCGGCGTATGGATGACGACGGGGTCTGTGGTATCCCCCAGTAGCAACGATGACGTGCTCGGCATCGATCACTCCCTCGCTGGTGACCAATCGGTAGCCATTGCCAATGGGTGTCAAACGTTCGACAGCGACTCCTTCGCGTAAATCAGCGTTGACATGCTGAGCAAAGCGCTGGAGATAATTCACAATGGACTTCTTGTCCATGAAGCCGTCTGGCTGATCGCCGTCGTAGGGGAAATCAGGCAGACGGCATTGCCAGTTTGGTGTGACTAAACAAAATGAATCCCAGCGTTGCTGATCCCATGCATAAGCGACACGGTTTTTTTCGAGAACGAGGGGTTTTAGCCCTTGCAGTTTCAGTTCATGAGCTACGGAAAGCCCAGCCTGGCCTGCTCCGACGATGACAACAGAACGGCGCTTTGCAATTGAATTCTGGGTTGATATGACGTGCATTGACTCAACATACCTAACAACTATGGGAAATCTTCCGCTGACGATGTAGCTGAAGGCACAAAATGAGGGAAGTAGAATTCTGAATCTGACCTGGATTTTTGTCGCATTGAGCACATCTCGCGGCCGGCCGATTGGGCCACGATTTAGTCAATTATGAAAAGATTACATGCCTGCAGTTGACCGGCCCGCCAATCAGCCTGGTGATTTCCTTGTCGATTATGAAGAGAAAGTCTTCCCAGATATTAAGGCCGATCCAGGGGAAAAAGCCCTGGTCACATTCCATACAGTGGCCTTCGAGGGATCCATCGGCCTTGTCAATCTCCTGCAAGCCAGCCGTCTGATTTCCAAAGGCTTTGAGACTTCAGTCTTGCTATATGGTCCTGGTGTCACCCTAGGTGTCATGCGTGGGTTCCCCAAGCTTGGTGATGCGGCGTTCGACGGGCATTTGAACTTCAATGCGCGTCTCCAGAAGTTCATGGATCAGGGCGGAAAAGTGTATGCCTGTCGCTTCGCTCTGCAGGCGCTTTATGGTCATGGTGAAAAGGCCTTAATGCCTGGAATTACTCCAGTTAATCCACTCGATGTTCTTGACATTGTCCTGATGCATCGCAAAGAAGGCGCTTTCATTCTTGATACCTGGACGCTCTGATTTTTACTTTGGGGTTTGTTCACTTTGACTACAATTAAGGTTGCTGCAGCCCAGATCCGTCCTGTCCTTTTCAGTCTGGACGGATCCCTACAGAGGGTGCTCGATGCCGTGGCTGAAGCTGCATGCCAGGGTGTTCAGCTGATCGTATTTCCTGAAACATTCCTCCCGTATTACCCCTATTTTTCGTTTGTTGAACCACCGGTTTTGATGGGTCGTTCCCATCTGGCCCTCTACGAACAGGCCGTGCTGGTACCCGGCCCGGTGACTGATGCAGTTGGTGCTGCCGCACGCCAACACGAAATGCAGGTTCTCCTTGGTGTAAATGAACGTGATGGTGGGACGCTCTACAACACGCAGCTGTTGTTTAACAGTTGCGGCGAGATTGCTTTGAAGCGGCGGAAAATTACACCGACTTATCACGAGCGAATGGTCTGGGGTCAAGGAGACGGCTCAGGCCTGAAGGTGGTGCCCACTCCACTGGCCCGCGTCGGAGCCCTGGCCTGTTGGGAGCATTACAACCCCCTTGCCCGTTATGCCTTGATGGCCCAGGGAGAGGAGATCCATTGCGCCCAGTTTCCCGGCTCGCTGGTGGGGCCGATCTTTAGTGAACAGACCGCCGTCACCATGCGTCATCACGCCCTGGAAGCAGGGTGTTTCGTGATCTGTTCCACCGGTTGGCTGGATCCCGATGACTATGCGTCGATCACGTCGGAGTCAAGCTTGTACAAAGCTTTTCAAGGGGGTTGTCATACCGCCGTGATTAGTCCCGAAGGTCGTTATCTTGCTGGCCCTTTGCCTGAAGGTGAGGGGTTGGCGATCGCCGATCTGGATCTCGCACTGATCACCAAGCGCAAACGGATGATGGACAGTGTCGGCCATTACAGCCGTCCAGAACTGCTGTCTCTTCTCATCAACAGTACGCCCGCGGTTCCCGTTCAAGAAATGACCACTTCGTCGGTTCCGTTAGAGCCAGCCACGGTTTCCGATGCAATTTCATCGATGGAGGGGTTGAACCATGTCTGAGCTTGGCCGCTTGGTTACTGAACTCCAGGTGAATGGGGTTCGGGTTGACCAAGTGAAGGGCAACCCCGGAAGGCGGGGAGGGGCTGGTCCCTCCGATCACCGGGCGCTTGAGCTTGATGGCACCACTTTTATGGTGCCTGTTTATAACGATGCCTCCGCATCGTCTCCCTACAGGCTGGCGTCCAGAGGCCACGCTCTGTTGATCGAGGGTCCTGAGCAGACCTGTGCTCCAGAGATTTCAACTCCACGGGAGCCCGCGTTTTACGGCTTGGCGACCGCCGATGGAATTTCATACCGGTCCATCGCCTTGCTGCACAGCAAGGATGTCCTGGCGACCACGCTGCTGCAGACCTGCATGCGTTTCCGAGATCGATCGCAGTCCTGTCAGTTCTGCGCCATTGAACAGTCGATCGACAACGGCGCGTTGATTCGCAAAACCCCCGAGCAGGTTGCGGAGGTGGCTGAGGCTGCCGTCCGGCTGGACGGGGTCAAGCAACTGGTGATGACCACCGGCACGCCCAACAGTGATGATCGCGGCGCACGCCTGATGGCCGATACCGCTGAAGCGGTGAAACGTCGTGTGAACCTCCCGATCCAGGGTCAGTGTGAACCGCCAGAGGATCCAAGCTGGTATCGGCGTATGAAGGAGTCTGGAATAGACAGCCTCGGCATGCACCTTGAGGTGGTGGAGCCGGATGTGCGACAGCGGATCCTTCCGGGGAAATCGGAGCTCAGCCTTGAGCGCTATTACGAAGCCTTCGCGGATGCCGTTGCGGTGTTCGGTCGTGGCGAGGTATCAACTTATCTCCTGGCCGGTCTTGGCGACAGCAAGGAGGCCCTGCTTGCCTGCAGTCGCCGCTTGATTGATCTGGGGGTCTATCCCTTTGTGGTGCCCTTCGTTCCGATTTCTGGAACGCCACTCGAGAGCCATCCTTCACCAGATAGCTCCTTCATGGTCGACGTTTATCAGGGTGTTGCCACAATGCTGCGATCGGGTGATCTGCACTCTGATCAGATGTCCGCCGGTTGTGCCAAATGCGGCGCCTGCTCCGCTCTCGCGCTGTTTGAACAGGTGTCTTCTTAGCCATGGTTTCTTGTCTGGATCCCAGCAGCCGTGGCATTGGTCGCAGCACCAGTTCGGCACCGCACGTGTTCATGCCCTCCGTGCGTGGCGGGATCGGCATCGATGCCGACGACTTTCGCCTGTCGCCCACGGCGAGTTCAGACCGTTTCACGTTTCATCTGCTGCGTTCCGATGCCACGCTCCTGCAGGGGTACTGGTCGTTGCGACGGGGCATTTTCTGCAGTGAACAGCATGTGTTCGAGCGCTCTGATTGTGATGAGCTCGACGCGATCGCCTACCCGATTGCTGCGCTGCACCACAGCTCCGACCCAGCCCATGACGATGCCGCTGGCACCAATGTGGTCGGCGTGGTTCGGATCGTTGAGACGGAACCGCGTCTCTGGTATGGCGGCCGTCTTGGCGTGCATCGTGATTTCCGCCGTCATAACCAGATCGGCAAAGGGTTGATCTGGAAAGCTGTCACCACAGCGAATGGTTGGGGATGCGACCGCTTTCTCGCCACGGTGCAGATACAGAATGTTTTCTTTTTTCGTCGCTTGCACTGGATCTCGGTCGATGAGCTTGAGATACGCGGCATCCGCCACCACTTGATGCAGGCTGACCTCGCCTACTACTCACCGTCCCGTGAGCAACGTCCGATCGCAGTGTCCCAGGAGTCGTTCGCGGCGTGAGTGACGAACGTCTTGTGAATGCCTTGCTCAGGAAAAGTGGCCTTCTGGCCAAGGGGGACGTTCGCTCAGCGGCCGCCACCTTTCGCCATCAACCGTTTCCACAACTGGGATTAGCCGGGATGTTAGGTGACGACACCGCTGTGGTGCCTGCCCAGATCGGCCAACTGCTGTTGGCCTGTGAGGGGATGCATCCCAATCTAGTCGAGGAGGATCCTTGGTTCGCGGGCTGGAGTGGGGTGTTGGTCAACCTCAGTGACATCGCGGCCATGGGTGGTCGACCGCTAGCTCTTGTGAACAGTGTGTGGAGCGGCCATGCCGAGGGAATGAGCGCCCTGCTGGAGGGAATGCGCTTTGCCTGCGATCGCTTTGGCGTCCCGATGGTGGGTGGCCATTCCAATCAGCAGAGCTCCTATCAGGCACTCTCGGTTGCCGTTTTAGGTGTGGCGGAGGGTCCAGTCCTCTCCGCGCGCGCGGCATGTCCGGGTGATGAGCTCTGGTTGCTGATCAACAAGGCTGGAAGCTTTTACCGCCACTACCCCTTCTGGGATGCCGCGACCCATGCATCGCCTGAGCGACTTCGTACACAGCTGGCACTGCTGCCGGCTCTGGCTGCCGCACAACTGGTGCACGCCGCCAAGGACATCAGCATGGGTGGAATGACCGGCACCGCGGTGATGTTCGCCGAAGCCTGCGGTTACCAATTGATCCTTGATCTGGATGCTGTGGAACGTCCTGATGACGTCCCAGACGAAGCCTGGCTTACCTGTTTTCCAAGCTTCGGATACCTTCTGGCTGTCGACCCCACGCGCACCCGATCCCTTGCGGAGATGCTGTCGAGCGAAAAGACGCTGATTTGCTGCCGAATCGGACACTTTGCCGAGGGTGATTGCAGCGTGCTGCTACAACAGGCCGGGGTGAAGTATCGCTTCTGGGATGGAGGCGATGGACTCACTGGTTTTGGCTGTGTTCGATGAGACAGTCATAGTCAATGTTGCCGTGCAGGGTCTTTGAATTTGGCGATGATCAATGCCTGAAGTTCGTTTCCAACTGGAGTGGCCTGACGGGCAGTCCAGCACTCTGTATTCGCCATCTACGGTGATTCTGGATTACTTACAACCCGGTGATTCGCTGTTGGTTTCTGAGCTTGAGTCGCGTGGCGTCGAAGCGCTTCGCGCGGCATCAGAGCGAGTTCGCGAACGTTATGGTTTTGCCTGCACGCGCACACATGAAGAGGAATCCCAGCTGCGCCAGTGGATCTCCCGCTACAGCTCCGATGACACCGTTCGTGTTGTTGGACCACTGACCTGATGATCACTGTTTTATTGAGCCGCCTTCAATGTCTGCCCCCCTCTTTCTTCTCCCAATCACCCTTGAAACTGCTCGTCAGAAAGCGCCTATGGCTGAAAATGCCTGGAACAGCAAAGATTCAGACAAGGTATTACTTGCTTACATCGAGAGCAGCGTTCGGCTAAACCGCAGAGAATTCATCTATGGCCTAACGAAACCTATAGGAGCAGATGGGATTTATACCACTCTTCTGGATGTCGATAAAGATGATTTACTGGCCGATGATGTGGTTGGTTGCATCTGATTTTGGTATTAATCTTTTGAGATGGGTATGCTTTCGTGACGGCTACGAATGAAGATTTCAAATTGCTATTAATTCCTTAATTGGCGGACGATGCACTGTTTGAGTCTCAGCAGTATTCGGTGAAGACAAGAGAGCGCATAAATAGACTTGCTTGGCTGAGTAGCTTTGGAATTCTCGCTTTTAAATTGTTTCTGGCTTGTCAGTAGAACAACTTGCGCAGTAGCTTTGGTTCCACAAACAGCGATTTCGAAACGGTTATTGCTGTCATGAAGGACGATCTCAGGGCAACTGAGGGCATCTAGTCAGAGGACCAAAGCTGGCCATGGTGGCTGCTGATGCCAATTAACTCTTAGTTGTTGGAATCGGTCTGAGGGGCTTGTCCCTGAGTTATCCCCGCAATTTTGTGCAATTGGGCTGGATGGTGTGCAAGTGGGAAGGTGATTCCTTGCAAATCCAGATTCAATTGAACTCTCTAATTAATCTCTGATCTCTAGTTCAGCGGTCGGCGTAACCGATGGATCTGCTTGATTTCATCGACTGTGCTGGCGAAGTCGCTGGCTTAGCAGGGAGGTTCATATGTGCTAAAGGTATTGCGCCCATCTGCTTGCCTGATTTAGCCGCTTAGTCTCCAGCAAGAAAAAACCTCCGCGACGATGTGCCGCGAAGGTTGGTGGTTGGATATTCAGATCAATCAATCAGGCCAGAGGATCCAAACCTGGCAGCAGCAACTCGTCTTGTTGATCCGGAGAATCCACCAGGCGGTCCTGACGATTCGAGCTGCCGGGCTGAGTCTTGCTGCATCTGATGTAGGGGGGGCACTTGCTGCGTTGTTTCTGCCCGTCTGGAACGCGGCAGGTCAGGTTGTCGCTGCGAGCAGACTGCCTGTGGTGCTGTTTTTGTTTTGGGCTGCAGCGGGTGGCTTGACCCTGGCCTGATCCATTTCTCTGCAGAATCACCGTATTGATGGGGGGTGTGGTGGCTGGAGCTGGTGTGAATCCTGCTGAACAGGACTGGCCCTGGTGGCCACTGCTGCCACTTTGCTCATAGTTGCTGGTACAGGTCTGATGTGTTTGTCCCTGAGTTGTCCCTCGTTTTTTGTGCAATTGGGCTGAATTATGGTCAACTGCATCGGCTTTTAAATCTGCTTCTCCTGCCCTCAGCCGTGTGAGTAAGTATGTGGGGTTGCTACGACTAGCAGTGTTATTGGAAGTAGCAGGATTGTTAGCTTCATACACGGAGATAGCCATGGTGATGCACTAGCAAGAAAAAAACCGCAATTGCTGACGGGGTGAATGTTTTGTCGGGAGATGGATAGCGACAATCGCAAACGCACCCTGCTTTTCTCTTGCGGGTCTTGATATTGCTTTTAACTAAAAGGTATCAAGCTCCTCAACAGAGGATTAGATGGCTGGAAGAAAAAGTTGTAATTGCTGGTTCGAATCATCATGCGATCATAATTACTTTTAACTGCAAAAGCCTGGTGAAACGTCGTGACATTCTGTCGACCACCGGTCTTGCGATCGGCGGGGTGATCGCTGGCAGTGTCTCAAGTGCGAATCCAGCTTCTGCTGAACGCAAATCTGACCTTGCTGGCACAGGCGGTGACATTGTTGACGTGATCGTTGTCGGAGCTGGTGTTTCAGGACTTACGGCAGCGCGCCGCTTAGCTCAAGACGGTCGCCATGTTCTGGTGCTTGAGGCCCAAGAACGGATCGGTGGGCGCCTCCAGCGAGTCGAGGTCGGGCAAAAAGGGCGCAGGGCCTCTGGTGCCGCGCCCGGATGGGTTGATCTCGGAGGTCAGTGGGCGGGCTTCACCCAAACCAAGACAATTGAATATGCTCGCGAGCTGAAGATTCCCACCTTTCCGGTGCCGGTTGGTGGCAAGGACACGTTCCTCTATGACGGTCGCCTGAGTAGGCACAACCACGCTTGGCCATCGACCCCGTACAACGCCAAAGCGCTGAAGAGCGACTGGCCTGACCTCGACGTACCAAGAGAGGTGCGTGATGACGTCGTTGCCACTTGGCAAAAGATCGAGGCCCTGGCGGCAACGATTGACCCCGCCGCGCCATGGACCCATCCAGACGCGCGAGCTCTCGACACGATGACGATCACCACATGGCTGGAGCGCAATGCCCTCACGCCGATGGCGGCCTGGTGGGTAGATGTCGTCGCGCGCAACTGGGGTGGTAACGGCGCTTTTGAATCGGGCTCGGCGTCAATGCTGCATTTCGCCTGGGCGCAGCGCGTGTCGCCGCAGAGTCAAACGCCCGAAGCGTTGCTGTTCGACGGTGGGGCAGGGCAGTTCCCGTCGCGGCTTGCAGCAGCGTTGCCCCCCGAGGCGATTCGTACAAACGAGCCGGTGTTGTTCATCCAGCACACCAGCTCAGGTGTGACGGTGACCACGTCTAAGGGGACATACCGAGGTCGAGCCGTCATTGTTGCGATGCCGCCGCATCTCACTGGGCGTATTCATTACGACCCACCGCTGCCGGCGGCGCGTGACCAGCTGACCCAGCGCTCCCCCATGGGGGCCATCATCAAGGCGCTTGTCGTTTACGACTCGCCCTGGTGGCGTGCAAGCAACCTCTCTGGCAACGCCATTGGAAATCTTGACGCCATTGAGCTGGTTGCCGATTCGACCAACCCACGGCCCGGAAGCCCTGGCGTGTTGGCCACCTTTTTGACCGGCGAGGCGGCGACGCGTTATGGCGCTGCTCCTGCGTCTGAGCGCAAAGCTGCCGTGCTGGCTGATCTGGCCACCCTCCTCGGGCCCGAGGCCCGTAGTGGCGTTCTCGAATATCATGAGGGCGACTGGCCAGCGAACCCCTGGGTCGGCGGGGCCTACTCAACCTTTTACACCCCTGGAACTTGGACCCAGTTTGGTAAGCATTTGCGCCAACCGGTGGGTCGCATTTTCTGGGCAGGAACCGAAGTCAGTACAGCGTGGCCGGGTTATATCCACGGTGCCTTGCAGGCGGGTGAGGAGTCTGCCGCCGCCGTCAAGGCCGTTTTGTAGTCATTCATTGCTGCGCCTGCTGTTGTTGTGCCTGCAACCCCTTGAAGATGTCAGGCTTGTTGGTGCGCATTGCGGCGACGAGTTCTTCCAGCAGGAACAGAGTGATGCCAGGCGATCTGAGTGCAACTGAGGGCGTCTCGGCAGCCGATCAGCACTGGCCCTGGTGGCCGTTGCTGCCACTTGGCTGTCAGTTGCTGGAAGTGGTTTGAGGTGCTTGTCCCTGTGTTGTCCCTAGTTTTTTGTTCAACTGGGCAGAAATATGGGTAACCGCTTCGCTATCAATTAACAATGTGGGGCTGGGTACTTTGAAGTGATGGGTCTGTGATCCGTCGTCCTTAACCTTGCTTCAGCCTTATGGGAATCGAGCGTGTAAAGCCTCGGTGTGCGTTCTTCGGAAATCTCAACTCCCAAGCTGCAGGAAAAGATGGACGCGGCCGCAGGAAAATTGAGATCGGCATCCTTGCTGGCTTGCGTCCAGCGTGCTGTGGCTTCAAGTGCAAAATTCGCCCTGGCGATGTCCTCATCAAGTGCCTGGGCTGCTGATCCTGGAGCCGGCGGTGGAGCCAGCAGTTTGAGGGAGTCCGGAAAAGTCTCTGGAGCGAGGTAGCCCTGCACAAGACCATGCTTCAACCCCTTTAAATCACTTGGTGATCCGACATTGGATTCGCATTAACTCGTTAATTCACCTGCTTCAACAGGACCAACGACGGCTAGACCTGCTCCGATGAGCAGCAGGATCAATCGGCTGATTTTGGTTTGCAGCATGACAACTTTTGCTCTCTCGTTCAGTACTAGCTCGTTGGTCTGAGTTGGTGAATCACGCCACGACGATTCTGCTCAAACCGGACCATCCCTTTGCGCGCCTGTAATGGGAAGCCCCTCGTTCAGCGCCGCCGGCAGCGTTCTTCCTAACTTGTAAAAGCAACGTGAAAGCACATGTCGTTGGGCTGGACCTCGATGCAACGTGATCGGCGGCCCGAAGTTATGGATCAGCCGGGGCTCGATCCAGCCGAGCATGATCGAGCCCTTCAAGGTCTGCGTCGGATCAATGGAATCAGTCGGTGTGTGCCAGGGCTGTTTCGTCACGTTGAGATGCTCGCAGGTGAGAGTCCCGCCACTCAACTGAGCGTGCTTGAGCTGGCTTGCGGAGGTGGCGATACGGCGATTGAGCTTGCTGCGCTCGCCCGAAGACGCGAATTGGATGTAACTGTTCAAGCCTGCGATCTGAATCCTGAAGCGGTGCGTCTCGCCCGCCGCAATGTAGCCAGATCAGACAGCAACGTTGGTGTGTTTGTTGCTGATGCTTTGGACCCGTCTGAATCCAAACAATTTGACGTGGTGTACTGCACACTTTTTGTTCACCATCTCGATCCACCCGATGTGGTGCGACTACTCAAAGGGATGGCAGCTAGGGCTCGTCGACTTGTGATTGTTGACGATCTGATTAGGAGCCGTCTTGGGTATTCCTTGGCTTGGATGGGTACGCGACTGCTGAGCCGATCTTGGGTGGTTCATCACGATGGTCCACTGTCGGTAAAGGGAGCTTTTACTCCTTCAGAGATCCTGGACCTCGCCTCTCAAGCTGGTTTGCGCGACTGTGTCTTGGAACGGACCTGGCCCGAGCGCTACCGGCTCTGGTGGAGACCCCACTGAGATGCAGACCTGAGATGCAGAACAGCTGGGATGTGATCGTGATTGGGGCAGGAGTTGCCGGTGGCTTGGCAGCCTTTGATTGTGCCCGTCGCGGACTACGAGTTCTGCTCGTCGAAAAACGCTCCTTTCCCCGCTGGAAGGTGTGTGGCTGCTGCTTTAACGCCAATGCCTTGGCAGCACTCTCGGCCTCAGGCCTCCCGAACGTCTTTGATGATCAAGGTGCTGTGCCCCTCGATCAACTTCGTCTTGGTTGGGGTGGCAAGGCGCTCAAGCTTGAGTTGCCAGGCGGTTGGGCACTTTCGCGGGAGCGCTTCGATCAGGCTTTGGTCGACGCGGCTGAGGCTGCTGGAGCAACAGTGCGCTTTCAAACCAGTGCCGTGCTTGAGGAGATCACTCCCGATGGGCGAATGGTGCGATTACGTCCGCCGGGTGATGCTCCCATTGAACGGATCAAGGCCCGTGTGGTGCTCGTTGCAGCCGGACTGCAGCACCAGGTGATGTCCCCCTCCCATGCGGCCAGCTCGAGGAGCACGCCGGAATCGAGGCTTGGGGCAGGTTGCCTCATCAATGATGACGACGGTTCTTACGAGCCTGGGGCAATCCATATGGCCATTGGCCAGCGTGGCTATGTCGGCTTGGTTCGACGTGAGGATGGTGCTCTCAACCTTGCGGCCGCTTTCGACCGCGCTGTGGTCAAGTCGTCTGGCGGTGTGGCCCGTGCGGCAGAAGACGTTCTCAACCAAGCTGGCTTCCCCTTGCCTCGAAGCTTGGAGTCGTCTCGTTGGCAATTAACTCCTGCGCTCACCCGTCGTGCTGGTCTGTTCGCAGGAGATCGCTTTTTGTTGCTTGGCGACGCGACCGGTTATGTGGAACCGTTTACTGGTGAGGGTATGGCCTGGGCTCTCGCCGCTGGGGCGGCGGTTGCTCCATTTGTGGAGGAGGCTCAGGGTGAATGGTCAGCGGATCTCGAGCGTCGCTGGCAAAGGAGGTTGGTGGATCTGACGATCAGCCGTCAACGGGTTTGCAGTGTGTTGTCGACGTTGTTACGACAACCGCTCACCACAAATGCGTTGTTCAACCTCGGGTGCCAATGGCCTGCGATCCCGCAGCGTGTGATTCGCAGCCTCAATCAGGTGTCTCCTCTGATGGCTAGTTCCTAATCCATGCCTCTCATCCTTCATGGCATTGGTACGGCGGTGCCATCTCGGCGACTGAGCCAGGCAGATGCCGTGCAGGTGGCGCATCGGATCAATGCCGAAACCCCTGAGCAGACAAGGCTGTTGTCACGGATTTATCAGAAAACCAAGGTGCTCAGCCGTGGAAGTGTGCTCCTCGAAAAGGATGGAGACGATGGCACGATCCAGGAGCGTCTCAGTTTCTACGGCGCAGAAAGCCCTAGTACCGCCGAACGGATGCAGGCTTTTGATGATTACGCCGGTGGATTGGCTCTTGAGGCCGCTGCAAAAGCGCTAAGCGATGGCGATATCTCATCAGCGGCGATTACCCACCTCGTCACCGTCAGTTGCACTGGTTTTCAGTCGCCTGGTGTTGATCTGTTTTTGATGGACCAGCTCGAGCTATCGCCGAATGTTCAGCGCACACATATCGGTTTTATGGGATGCCATGGCGCCATGAATGGGTTGCGTGTTGCCCACGCCTTGGCCGAGATGGATCCCAAGGCCGTTGTTCTGCTCTGCGCTGTTGAGCTTTGCAGCCTTCATATGGCCTATGGCTGGCACCCAGAGAAGGTTGTTGCGAATGCTTTGTTTGCCGATGGGGCGGCTGCCGTTGTCGCCTCTGCCAATCCTTCCCCAGTCCATCAGTCTTTGGCGTTGCGACGCAGTGGCTCGATGGTGATTCCTAAGAGTGCGGATCTCATGCACTGGGAGATTGGTGATCACGGTTTTGCAATGGGCTTGTCGCCCCTCGTTCCTGAAACGGTTGGAGCGGCCTTGTTGCCTTGGCTGCGGGATTGGCTCAAGGATGTGGATATTGAGCTTGAGGCGGTGACGAGCTGGGCTGTGCATCCAGGGGGCCCCAAGATTCTCTCGACCTGTGCCGAGGTTTTGTCGCTGGAGCCGAACCGACTACTCGATTCCAGAGCCGTTCTCCAGGATTATGGCAATATGTCGTCGGCAACAATCCTCTTCATCCTTGAGCGGTTGAGGCGTCGGGAACGTTCAGGACCTTGCCTTGCCCTGGCCTTCGGCCCTGGGCTAAGCGCCGAGGTGGCCCTTTTCGATCGAAAATATTGATCGTCGTGTGCTCACTGCTCTAACTACGGCTCGACCCCTTCCATTATGTCTTCCCTGCTGGAGGTCTTCTTTCAGTTTTTTGCATTGGGCTGTACATCATTTGGAGGTCCTGTTGCCCATCTCGGCTACTTTCATGAGCGCTTTGTTCAGCGTGAGCAATGGCTCTCGGCTGATGCGTTTACGGATCTCGTAGCGCTTTGTCAGCTGCTCCCCGGACCATCGAGTTCCCAGCTTGGGATGGGTATTGGCTTGATCAGAGCTGGCTAGCTGGGAGGTCTTGTTGCCTGGGTTGGCTTCACTCTGCCTTCTGCAGTGTTGATGGTTTTAGCTGCAGGATTACTGTCGGCTCAACTGGCCTGGCTTGCTGGTGGCTGGGTCGATGGCTTGCTGGTGGCTGCAGTGGCTGTCGTGGCCCAGGCCGTTCTTTCACTGAAGCAGAAACTCGCCTCAGATCGCGAGCGGGCCAGCTTGATGGCCTTGTCTGCCGTTCTGGTTCTGTTGGTCCCTCATGCTTGGGCGCAGCTGCTGGCCTTGTTGCTTGGTGGAATCGTTGGTCTTCTGGCCCTAACGCCTCCAGATCACGAGCCATTGCAGTCGAATCGTCTCGTTGTTCCACTCAGTCGTTCTGCTGGTACGGGTTTTCTTGGGCTTTTGCTGCTTTTGCTTTTAGCGCTGCCTTGGCTTTCGGATGCGGATAGGCCGCTTGTCATGCAGCAGCTCAGTGCCTTTCTGCGAACGGGAGCCTTAGTGTTTGGCGGTGGGCATGTGGTGATGCCATTGCTGGAACACTCCCTTTTCCCCCAGGGTTGGATCGGACTGGATCAGTTTTTGGTGGGCTATGGCGCGGCGCAAGCTGTTCCAGGTCCAATGTTCAGCTTTGCGGCATTCCTTGGTTTCGATCTGCAGGATGGTCTTCATGGCCTCGCTGGCGCTTTGATGGCCTTAACGGCTCCCTTCCTTTGAGATCGGAGGCGTCAATGACAGACGACGGTCCAACCCAGCAGGTTTTAGAAGTCGCCTGACTTTTAGGTCCCTGCTCCAACAGTTTCCACCCATCCGTGGGCTTCTCGTCTGTGACGACACTGCTGTCCGTCAGATCAGTCGACTCTCCTCTGCACCGTTCGTAGGTGCCCCGCAGGAGACAAGTCACACACCTTGGACGTCATGGCCCCAGGAACCTGAAAGCCCGACACTTCGCCACTCGCCAGTAATGGCAAGTGGTATGGCCCCTGTCCCGACATGGCAGCGGCGTCGGAAGCGAGCAACAACAAGAGGTCACTCCCACCACTCCACTGGTGGGCTGGCCTCTTAACCCCTGATCTCATCGAGGGTTGATAAACCATGCACAAACGAGCGCCATAGGCCGTCTTTTCCAGCTGGGAGGGGCGGCTTCCTTTTTTTAAAGGACTTTATGTCCGAATGTCAGAAATTGGTTCAGTCGCGCGAGGAACCTACGGACTTGTCCCAACCTTGGACAACTTGTTGGATCTGAAGAAGGAGGTGGCCATTGACAAAGCAAATGTCGCAACCTGCAGGGTCCGCACCAATGCGAAGGTCTAGTCGGTTCTTGGCAAGCTCAAGGAGTCGCAGAACCAGTACCTCCTCAGCAATTACGGATCTGAACTTGGCCGTAGCCAAATTGCAGGGTGATGTTTTGAGGTCAGCAACAATGTCCCCAGCAACTTCACGAAGAGTTCAAGGACCAATTTGTCCGCTGTGATCTACGGCAACTTCTCTGACCTTTGATCGGGATGTTTGGCCATCTTGAGATCTTGGTTGATCTCTACACAGATTTCGCCAAAGACACCGTTGGGGTTCATGCTCTGTAGTCGATCGATATCGCTGTCGTTCACGCTGAATCGTTGCTTGCTTGTGATGCGTACTGGTATCGGGCTGCGACACCCAGAACTTATTTGCTCGGCAAGCCTGTCAATGGAGCCAGTGCGGTCTGACGACTGATCAATATTCCGCTGGCTTGTTCTTCGACAAAACGTTTTCCCTCTATGTAAAGGAATGCATTAAGTACCTATTGATTTTGAGGAGGAGAGGAGTAGAGATAAGTCAGCGATACGGAGAGAGATGGTCACGATCTGTTCAGGTTTTTTGGATCTATGCGTTCCTCTCAATGCATTTGACAAGACTCAGCCTAAGCAGGCTGATGAGCCTAAACACGCGATGAAGTCTCAGCATGATTTTTACTGGGAGGAGCGTTGCGACAAATCCCCCACTGCACCTGGATGCAAAATCTACGACGCCTGAGCTTATCGCTGATGAGTTATCGCAATCGAGGTAATGCAATCCAACGCCTTTGGCTGAAGTAACAACTCCTAGCTGGTTGGCTCGGGGTTGTTGTTGATCCACCTCTGGACCCTCTTTTACTTAGCTCACTGGCTGCAAAAAAAACAGGAATCTCGACTCTTGTCAGTACGAAGCAAATTGCTGTGGGGATTTTTCGTTGACAAGTGTCTTGATATGCGTTGTTACACCTATCACTTTCCAAGGATGACATTCAATGAAAGACAAAATTGTCGTTATCGACACGAATGTACTTCTCCATGACCCTGAAGCTCCACATCGCTTTGGAGATCTGAGAGTTGTTATCCCAATGCAGGTGGTCGAAGAAATCGACCGATTCAAAAAAGATCACTCTGAAAAAGGCAGGAATGCCCGGCGAATTTCGAGACTGTTGGACTCCTATAGAGCGCGCGGAAGCCTTGCTGATGGTGTTCCAATTGAGGGCGCTAACCACGGCATGCTGCAGGTGCTTTTCTGCCAGGCCCAAGCCCTCAATGCATTACCTCCCGAGCTGCAGAGCGGCAGCGGCGATAACAACATTCTTGCAGTCGCTTTGGAGCAGATGCGACGCAATGGGCTCAAAGAGGCACCTGAAGTCGTCTTAATCAGTAAGGACATCAACCTCAGAATCAAGGCCGATGCGGTGGGTCTGCAAGCAGAGGACTACATCAACGACAACGTCTCGATCGACGACCTGTACTCAGGCTTCCGTGAACTAAGAACTGATGCGGAGACAATCAAGACACTGCATGACGAGGATCAAGTCTCTTTAGCCGCAGTCACAAGTGTCGAAGGCCAACGTCTTCAAGCCAATGAAGGCGTCGTCATGGTTGATCAGCAAAACGACAGCCACACGATGCTTGCCCGGCATCAAGGAAATAGCAATACAATCAAACCGTTGCAATGGTTGAATCGAGCTCATTTAGGGCGCATCAAGGCTCGAAACCGAGAGCAAAGTTTCGCGCTTGATTTGCTGCTCGATCCATCTGTCGCACTGGTGACTTTGGTCGGCAAGGCAGGCACGGGCAAAACGCTGCTGGCCCTGGCAGCGGGTTTGCATCAGGTGGCAGATACCCATCAATACGCACGCCTTCTAGTAACGCGTCCGCCGATCTCACTCGGAAAAGATATTGGCTACCTGCCCGGCACGCTTGAAGAGAAGCTCGGGCCCTGGATGAAGCCAATCATTGACAATATCGATTTCATTACCGGTTCTTCGCCTGGCGAGAATGTCGAGCAGACCAAGAAACAGAGACACAGGGAACCACGCAACGCCTGGGCTGATCTTCAAGGCATGGGCTTATTGGAGGTTGAAGCCATCAACACCATTCGCGGTAGATCAATCCCCAATCAGTTTCTGGTAGTGGATGAGGCACAAAATCTGACTCCTCTTGAAGTGAAGACGATCGTCACGCGTGTGGGTGAAGGAACAAAGGTTGTCTTCACCGGTGATCCGTATCAAATCGATAACCCCTATGTCGATGCCGAAAGTAACGGGCTTACGTGGCTGGTAGAAAAACTCAAAGGTCAGCCCCTTGTGGGACATATGACCCTTACGAAGGGAGAGCGCAGCGAACTCGCTGAGTTGGCCGCCAACATCCTCTAATTCACGACGACAAAACGGAATGTTAAGTCCATGACTCAATTCACTCATTCATCCGATCGTGAGCAAGTCAATTTGGCTGCAATTCTGGAGTCAACTACTTACAAAATTGCCCACGAAGATTCTGATTTGCTGAATAGCAACACCATGCGTGGTGTCCGCATGCTGCTTGAAATAACCAAGCCGGATCTTTATCTGGAAGCAGCGGGTATAGAATCGACGATCATTGTCTTTGGTGGGGCTCGAATTGTTGACCAAGAAACTGCTGGCCAGCGGCTGAAAGAAGCAGAGCAAAATCTGCAAGAAAATCCCGACTCATCAACAATAAAAAGGAGGTTTATTCATGCTCAACATTTAGTAGAATTATCTCGTTTTTATGATGCAGCCCGAGAATTTGCTTACTTGGCTTCCCGCCATGGTCAAGCCAATAAGGAGAAAAGCCATCGGTGCGCATCTCATGTGATCGTCACCGGTGGTGGGCCAGGAATCATGGAAGCAGCCAACCGTGGCGCCTTTGAAGCTGGCTGCCGCTCCATCGGGCTCAACATCACGCTTCCGTTTGAACAACATCCCAATCCCTATATCACACCGGATCTTTGCTTCAAGTTCAATTATTTCTCACTTCGCAAATTTCATTTTGTGATGCGCTCCGTCGGAGCTATTTTATTTCCAGGCGGCTTTGGCACGCTTGATGAACTCTTTGAGTTACTGACTTTGCGCCAAGTTGGAACCAAAGGAAGCATGCCAATTGTTCTGTTCGGGACAGAGTTCTGGACGAAGCTTGTGGATTTTGACTACCTCGCCGAAATGGGCTTGATTTCAAATGAAGACCTCGCTCTGATTCGTTTTTCGGATACGGCAGATGAGGCGTGGGACTACATACGAAGTAGTACGGGATTAAATTCTGAGGTCAGCTACAAGGATGGTTCCGAAACACTTTCTGGAAATACGTAGTTGATGACATTGCCGCTACAATGTCGGCCGATGCAGTGAATGTGTGAGTATCTTCTTCAATCGATATATGTTGACCATTGATGATCAAAGTGAGTGGGTTCGACTTATGTCTTGTGCGCTACTTGGAGCAGGGCAGCGAGATGCCGTGTGTTATGCGCAGTCGAAGGTTTGCCTTGATCCGCATGGCGTTGTGGGATGAGGTTGTTGGCTTTATATCTGGCCTGATCAATTCCTCTGCAGAATCACTGCATTGATGGGGAGCGTGGTGGCTGGAGTTGGAGTGAATCCCGCTGATCAGCACTGGCCCTGGTGGCCGCTGCTGCCAATCTTGAGCACCTGATTGCAATGGTTCTAGGGGATTGATCCCTCAGTTATCCCCAGTTTTTTGTGCAACTGGGCGTGATTGTGGGCTAGTGCTGATTCGCAGCCTGAATGGCTATCAGTGTGGTCCTTGTCACCACTGTTGAGGTCGGTAGAGATGCCTTGCACTTGGCAATCGCACTGGCCGTTGTTTGCTGGCAGCGGTTACTGGTTCTGGTGTGGTGATGGGGCGGGGCCTGGTGTCGATGGTGTGTTCCGCAACCACAATGCCTACGGCGACGCCAAGCGTTTGCCAGGTCAGCACCATTGCTACAACGCCAAGGAAAGTAGCTTTTGCATGGAATTCATGCGGCCTCGTTAGTGGACTTGCGCCTTGTCTGGACCTTGATCAATCACCGATTAATCAAGACAGTTGATTGCTTTTGATTGTGATCGGGCGATGAGTGTTTCAAGCCAGCCTTGAAGGGTTTGAATCACGTCCGGCTGCAACCGGTAGTAGGCCCAGCGACCACTCTGCCGATCACTCAGCAGGCCGCATTGCTTAAGCACCTTGAGATGAAACGACAGTCTCGATTGGGTCAGGCTTAGATCGCTCGTGAGATCGCAGACGCAACGCTCGCCGGAGGCCAGAGCCTCAATGATTTGCAACCGGTTGGGATCGGCAAGAGCTTTGAGCAGGTTCTGAACCAAGGCGGGGTCTGAGGTCGACTGAGCAGGAACGATCAGCTGGGCTGATCATTGCGATCAAGGCTCCTGACCCAGGCTTTGCGATACGAAAGGTTCACATCGCGCAAAGAAGCTTTACCTTTGTGGGGTC
>QCTG01000015.1 GCA_003211235.1 Synechococcus sp. AG-673-B04 | reverse complement strand
TTTCAACTTCAACCAGTCCATCCTTGATGGTCAGGGCCGCGTCCTGAACACCTGGGCTGATGTGCTGAACCGCGCCAACCTCGGTATGGAAGTGATGCACGAGCGCAACGCTCATAACTTCCCCCTCGACCTGGCTGCAGCCGAGTCCACACCTGTGGCTCTGCAGGCACCTGCCATCGGTTGATCTGGAATCAACCTGTTCCATCTGGAACAGCAAAAACGATTCAGTTGAACTGAATCGGAAAGCCCCCTCTCTAGAGGGGGCTTTTTGTTGGCTGACTGTTTGGTCAGCTAACACCAAAGAGGAAGGCCGCCCCTCCCCCTGGAAAGACGGCCTACTTCGCTCGTTTATGCATTGTTCAACCCATCGCTTGTAGAGAAAGGAAGGGGTCGAAGCTTCTGGCTAGAGGCGCCCTGGGGCCATTTGCTCTAGGTGTCGGGTTGTTTTCTCCTAGGGCACCTAAGGCGGTGCAAACGGAGCGGCGATTGGCGTGGCGCACAAGGAATGCCCACCAAAGGACCAACTCAGGTCATGGTTGAGACTGTTGGAGCAGGGGCCAGAAAGTCAGTCTGCTTCTGAGATCTGCTCAGGTGGAGTATCGGCCGTCATGGGCTCCTCCGATTGCGTTGACTCACTCTCCACCCGCAGTGGCGTTTTTGACATCGGTCGAATGGCGCATTGCCTTGGATGGCAAAACCTCCAATAGTGGAAAAGTCGTGCTTTAGTTCAGGGGGCGGAACGATCTGCAGAGTCTCCACTGCTTTAAGGCTTATGGCTGCTGTTGTCTGAGCCTCAGAGCATTGGGCGAAGGATGAGTCGAGACTCGATTTGATCTATCCCTCCCATTCCAGAATCGCCTGAACAATTCATTGCAACTGACGAGTGAGACTCTGTCAATTTTGATATGAGTGCTGATTGTGGTGAGTCGCTTTCAGTAGTTTCAGCTGATTTGTAACTTGCTTCTACGCGCCTTGATTACCCTGTGCCCGTGCTTCAGAGCCTGGGTTTGGTCACCCTTTGCTGCCTACATGGTCTGGTTCTGGAAGCCATGGCTTTTTCGAGCGACTTTGTGTTTGCAGTCACGCCAGTAGAGCCACTGCCCGTCAATGTCTGCAAGGGTTCCAATCATGTCCTGTCGATAGGCTTAATTTGAGGTTGTTGTTTTGCTTGCAAGGAGATTGCATGTAGGCACTGACTCGTAAGGGAATATTCCTAGGTAGTTTATTCCCCGACACAACTTAATTGACTTCCTGAAATGGCTCTCGTATAGATCACACACTCGGGAGCCGGTCATGTATGAACTGAAGAAAGAATCTATTCAAGGCTCAATTACTGAGCGATGGGACGCGCTTGAAGATTATTTCGTCTGTATCACCAAATGTGATTTGAATGATGAAAATTGCATCACCAGTTGTCTCGTGACTCATTTGAAGATTGATGATGGCTCTGAGCCTGCTGTGGCTGCATAGGCCTTTATTCTCTAAGCCATCTGTGAAAGCCTGACTAATTCATCCAGCTACGTCTGAGTTGACGTTGCGACGATATCACTGGAGCAGTATCGAACTCTGTGTCTCAGTGGTCATGTTTGTATTGATGGCTCGTTGGACTGGAGCAAGGCCAGAACTGGGTAGCCATCAAAAACGAAATCAAAGAGCTCGTCTTTCGCAGTGATGAAGCTGAATGATTCTGCTGTTTTTTGCTTATGAGCTGATCAATTCATGTCTTAACACCAAGAAGCATTCAGGAGTGAGATCCAATGAATGAAAAAATCGTCGTTCTTGATACGAATGTGCTTCTCCACGACCCTGAAGCTCCACACCGCTTTGGGGATCTGAGAGTTGTCATTCCAATGCAAGTGGTCGAAGAAATTGACCGATTCAAAAAGGATCATTCTGAAAAAGGAAGGAATGCTCGAAGGATTTCGAGACTCTTGGACTCCTGTCGACAGCGAGGAAGCCTTGCCGAGGGCGTTCTACTGGATGACACTGAACAGGGAAAGCTCCAAGTGATTTTCTGTCAGGCTCAAGCTCTCAAAGAGTTACCTGCAGAGTTGCAGGGTGGCGGTGGCGATAACAACATTCTTGCGGTGGCTCTGGAGCAGATGCGATGCAGTGGTCTGAAAGAGGCCCCTGAGGTTGTCCTGATCACCAAAGACATCAACCTAAGAATCAAGGCAGATGCGGTTGGGCTGCAAGCCGAGGATTACATCAACGACAACGTCTCGATCGACGATCTCTACTCGGGGTTCCGTCAACTCAGCACAGATGCTGAGACGATGAAGACACTCCATGATGAGGATCATCTCTCTCTATCAGCCGTAACAGATGCCGAGTGGCAGCATCTCCTCGCTAATGAAGGCGTCGTGATGGTGGATCAGCAAAATGACAGTCATACACTGCTTGCCCGTCATCAAGGCAACAGCAAAACAATCAAACCCCTGCACTGGGTTAATCGAGCCCATTTAGGACGCATCAAGGCTAGAAATCGAGAGCAAAGTTTTGCGCTTGATTTGCTGCTTGATCCGTCCATCGCCCTGGTGACCTTGGTGGGGAAGGCAGGCACAGGCAAAACACTGTTGGCCCTGGCAGCTGGTTTGCATCAGGTGGCAGATACCCATCAATACGCACGCCTTCTGGTGACGCGGCCGCCGATCTCACTCGGTAAAGATATTGGCTATCTGCCCGGCACGCTTGAGGAGAAGCTTGGCCCCTGGATGAAGCCGATTATTGACAACATCGACTTCATCACCGGTGCTTCGCCTGGGGATGAAGTTGAGCAGATGAAGAAACCGAAGCACCGGGAACCACGCAACGCCTGGGCTGACCTCCAAGGCATGGGCTTATTGGAGGTTGAAGCTATTAACACGATTCGAGGGCGATCGATCCCTCATCAGTTTCTGGTGGTGGATGAGGCGCAAAACTTGACTCCCCTGGAAGTGAAGACGATCGTCACGCGGGTGGGCGAAGGAACAAAGGTTGTCTTCACCGGAGATCCCTATCAAATCGACAACCCCTATGTCGACGCTGAAAGCAACGGGCTCACCTGGCTGGTCGAAAAGCTCAAAGGTCAGCCCCTGGTCGGTCACATGACCCTCATGAAGGGAGAGCGAAGCGAACTCGCTGAACTGGCCGCCAACATCCTCTGATTCAGGAACAGATCACCAAGCATTCATCACCGTCACTCAATGTGCTGATGATTTTCTTTCTGTCTTTTGTTCGGTCATTGTTCGATCTCTCGTTTGCGCTGAGAGGCGTTTAGAGGTCCAGTCGATGCCACTCTCTGCTGGCCCATTTCAAGCAGAGAGTTGCACGGTTCGCCTCTAGGCAGAATCGTGGGTACGGAACCTGAATTGCGTGGCTGCGAGCAGCATCCAACCTGAGGATCAGAGCTGGCCCTGGTGGCCGTTGCTGCCGCTCTATCCGTATGGCCGCCGCCGCACGGTCTTCAGTGAGCTGATTCCTGGCCAGGTCTGGAGCCTGGAGCAGCTTCAGGGGGTGTATTACGTGGCAGTTCCTGTTCGGCTCACCATTGCCAAGGTGCCCGGTGGCCTGATGTTGGTGAATCCTTTGCCGCCGACGGGTGAGGTGCGTCAGGCCATTGCCAGCCTTGAGAAGCAGCACGGTTCAGTTCTCAGCATCGTTTTGCCGACAGCATCCGGGCTGGAGCACAAACTTCCGCTTGGTCCGCTGGCTCGTGCCTTTCCGCAGGCTCAAATCTGGGTCAGTCCAGGGCAGTGGAGCTTTCCGATTTCACTTCCATCCTCCTGGTTGGGTATTCCATCGGATCGAACCAAGATTCTTCTCGACGATGGCGTGCCCCATTGTGATGTCTGCGAGTGGATCTCCCTGGGACCCCTTGATCTCGGTGTCGGTCGTTTCCAGGAGGTGTCCTGTCTGCATCGCCCCTCAGGTGCCTTGTTGGTGACGGACGCCCTGGTGGGAATCAGCGCTGACCCACCGGCTCTTTTCGATCTTGATCCAACACCGCTGCTGTTCCACTCCCGTGAGCGGGGTGATGAACCACTCGTGGATACGGCTGAGGCTCGGAGTAGGGGTTGGGCCCGGCTCGTGCTTTTTGCGTCTTATCTAAGGCCGGAACCCTTGGAAGTACCGAGCCTTCCAGAGCTGTTGCGCGATGCCTTTCGGCCTGGGCTCCGCTCCATCCGAGCCCATTTCGGTCTTTATCCCTTTCGCTGGAAGCCGGGGTGGCAGTCCGCTGCCGATGGGTTGATGGGCAACGATGAGCCCCGCCTGCAGGTGGCCCCTGTGCTGGAACGACTGGTGTTGCCGCGAGCTCAAATCGCTCTGCTGCGATGGCTTGAACAGCTATCAACCCACGCCAACCTGCGCTGGCTTGTGCCCGCTCACTACAGCGCTCCACTGGCATTCGATCGGATCTGCATTGAGAAGTTGCTCGCCGATCTACGACAGCGCAACTGGGCTCCCAGTTCGGAGAACTGGAAATTTCTGGGATCGATTGATCAGCGGCTGTTGGATCTCGGGGTTGTTCCCAAGGAACCCGTGCTCAAAGATTGAGCTCGTCTTCCGGTTCAATCGCCATCTGTTCATCTGAGAACAGCGTTTCCTCCAGCTCTTTGCGCTGCTCCATCTGGCGCAGGAAGTAACCTGTCATCATCGCGGAGGCCAGCATGTTGGCCAGGTTGTCGCGATTAGCTGTGACCTTCACATCAAAGTGTTCACCAGGAAGCATCCCTAGAAGACCCTGAACGTTGTGGCGAATGATGTCTTGGATATCGTTGCTTGCTGACTTGGCCACCCGTTGAAGCGTGTCGGGTGATTGTTCCTGCAGGTATTGGATCAGGCTGTTCCCCGCTTGACCGTCATTGCTGTCGGTGGTCAGGAACTCGGGGTTAAACATCCCGTGTTATCTGCATCACGGATCTGACACTACCTCAGGCACTCACGTTCGTCTGTCAATGCTGTTGGGGGAGATCCGTAATGGCCCGAAGCGTTGCAGGGGCCAGTAACGCCACACCGCTGTGCCGATCACGTTGGTTTCAGGGAGCGGTCCCCACAGATGGGAATCCAGGCTGGCATTGCGGTTGTCGCCCATCACCCAGAGCTGACGATCCGGCACGGTGACCGTCTCCATGAGGTAATCCATCTCTTCGCCAAGCCACGGTTCATCCACGATTTGTCCATTTCGGAACAATTGACCGCTCTCCACCGCCAATTGGTCTCCAGGAAGCCCCACCACCCGCTTGATCAGAGCGGTGTTGCCGTCATAGCCCGCATCAATCAATGCTTTTGGTGGTGCGAAAACCACCACATCGCCGCGATGCAGATGGCCGTGCTGGATCTGCACAAGCCTGGGCCGGATCTTCTCAACAAGGATCCGGTCCTGCAGCTGCAGGGTTGGCAGCATTGAGCCGGATGGAATCCAGCGGGGCTCCACCACGATCCAACGCAGCAGAAGAGCAACGAGGCCCCACACGATCAGGCTGCGCCAGAAGCCCTGCCTGGTCCCGCTTGAACTTGTGGGTTTGGTCATGGTTGAACGAAGATCGCACCAGCCTGACTGTTCGCTCTGTCCGTCGCCCGCGCCAATCTGCATGCTGCCCTGTGGCTTTTGGGCACACTCACAAGCCACGGTTTGCATTGTCTGGTGCTGTGTCCAGGCAGTCGCTCAGGACCTCTGGCGACGGCGGCGGGACTGCTGGCTGATCAGGCCAAGCTCAGGCTGATCAGCGCTGTGGATGAACGGTCTGCTGCTTTTCTGGCCCTTGGTTTGGCGACGGCATCCGGGCGGGCTGTGGCTGTGGTGACCACCTCCGGTACCGCCGTTGCCAACCTGCTGCCGGCCGTGGTGGAAGCGGACCGCGCCAATCAGCCGTTGCTGCTGCTCACGGCCGATCGCCCGCTGCGGCTCAAGCGCTGCGGCGCCAATCAAACCGTGAATCAGGAGGATTTTCTTCAACCGGCTTGCCGCTGGGTTACGAGCCCTGCCCCCGAGGGTTTGCATGAGCTGCCCAAGTCTGAACTGGAGAACCTGGCCACTGAAGCCTGGCGTTATGCCCACGCCCCCATGGCCGGGCCGGTGCAGCTCAATCTGGCGTTTGAGGAGCCTCTGCATGCCAGCCGTGGCGATCAGCTCGAGCTGATGGCTGCTGCCAAACAGCGCGTGCCGGTCAACACCCTTGAGCCCCGAGAGCTAAATCCCACTCAAACTCCCCCAACGCTCAACCCAGACCGTCCCGGTGTGGTGGTGGCCGGACCCTGGCGCGGGCTTCTGACTGAACTGCCGGCCTATCAACGGGCTCTGCACCAATGGTTGGAGCGCACTGGTTGGCCCCTGCTGGCCGACCCCTTGTCGGCTCTGCCGGCTGAGCTGCCGGGACGTATCGCCTTCTGGGATCTGCAGCTGGACCACCTCGTTCCATCAGTGGAGCTGCAGGTGTTGCGGTTGGGGCCTCTTCCCGCCAGCCGTCGCCTGGAGCGCTGGCTTGCGGCCATCGAAGGCCCTCAGATCCTGGTGAGTGAAGGGGAGGAACGCAGCCTCGATCCACTGGGTAACGCTCAGCAGTGGTCCGGTGTCCTGGAGGCGTGGGTTCGTGGCCAGACAAGTGGAGAAGGAGATGGTCACGGTCGGGTTGAACACCGCTTCAACGACGCCTTGGTCGAAGCGGTGTTGGATCAACGTCTACCGCTCCAGGGTGCTGTGAATGAACCGGCTCTGTCCCGTTATCTGGCGCGCCTGTTGCCAGCCGGTCTGCCGGTGATGCTGTCCGCCAGCTCCCCGGTGCGCGACTGGCTCACTTGGAGTGGTCGTGCAGGGGCCGATCGGCCCTGCTTCAGCTTCCGTGGTGCTTCCGGCATTGATGGCACTTTGTCGCTTGCGATGGGTCTCTCTCTGGAGCTGGGGAGAATGGTGTTGATCACCGGAGACCTGGCTCTGCTGCACGACAGCAACGGTTGGTTGCACGCCAGCACCATGGCTCCCCCGTTGCTCGTGCTGCTCATTGATAACAACGGAGGCGGCATCTTCCAGCAGTTGCTGATCGATGTTGAAAGCACGGCTGGATTGAATCGCTTGTTCGCCATGCCCCAGGATGTGGATCAGCTCGCATTGGCGGCGGCCCATGGTGTTCCTGGGCGCAATGTTGCGGTTCTGGAGGATCTGCCGTCTGCTCTGGAATGGGGGCTGGCACAGCCAGGCCCGGCGTTGCTGCGTTGTTGCACCGACCGAGATGCAGACGCGCGCCTGCGAACAGAGCTGCGCACCGCTGCCCAGAATGCAGATCCACTGCTCTGAAGCTGATGGCCGAGTCGCGCCAGGTGCTCCCCGGTGATTCCGGCGTTGCGTGGCAACCCTGGGGGCAGTACCAGGACATCCTTCTGGATCGCTGCGAGGAAGGCATCGCACGTGTTGCGATCAACCGCCCGGCCAAACGCAATGCCTTCCGGCCCCAAACCGTGGCTGAGCTCTGTGATGCCTTCAGCCGGATCCGCGATGACCGCTACATCGGTGTGGTGCTGTTCACCGGAGTTGGTCCCGCCTCAGACGGCGCCCATGCCTTTTGTGCCGGGGGCGACCAGAGCGTGCGGGGGGACGGGGGGTACGTGGGCGAAGACGGTCTGCCACGGCTGAATGTTCTCGACCTGCAACGGATCATCCGCAGCTTGCCTAAGGTGGTGATCGCCCTGGTGGCGGGCTATGCGATCGGTGGAGGGCAGGTGCTGCACCTCCTCTGCGACCTCAGCCTCGTTGCTGATAACGCTGTTTTCGGCCAGACCGGACCCAGAGTCGGCAGCTTCGATGGTGGTTTCGGTGCTGGGTATCTGGCTCGGGTGGTGGGCCAGCGCAAGGCTCGGGAGATCTGGTTCCTCTGCCGCCGATATGGCGCGGAGGAGGCCCTGCGCATGGGCCTGGTGAACGCTGTTGTTCCCCTCGACCAACTCCAGGCCGAAGGTGTGCAAATGGCCCGTGAGGTGCTCCAGCACAGCCCCACGGCGATTCGTTGTCTCAAGGCGGCTTTCAATGCCGAAACCGATGGCCTGGCTGGAATCCAGGAACTGGCAGGACAAGCCACCCATCTCTTTTACAGAACCGATGAAGCGGTGGAGGGGCGCAACGCTTTCCTGGAGAAACGCGATCCGAATTTTTCCGAAACAGGCTGGCTACCGTGACCCCATACTTCCGATCAGCCTTCCAGAACCCCTGCCACTGCTGCAGTCTGCTTCGATTGATTCCGTGGTGGCTGCTTTGGCATCGGTTCCGCTGGAGCTGCGTCAGCGCCCTGAGCGCCACATCGTGATGCTCAGAGAACAACTTCGGTTGCTGTTGCTCGAGAACGGCAATCTCCGCCTGGCGTTTCCGGCGGCTGTCGGCATGCCGGGTTGGGAAACCCCCACCGGCAGTTTCAAGGTGTTGGAGAAAATTGACCGGCCGGTCTGGGTTCATCCGGTGACTGGAGAACGCGTGGTGCAGCAGGGTCCGGACAATCCATTAGGTAGTCATTGGATCTCCTTCCATCGCGATTGTCTTGGCCGCCATGCCCACGACGGCGACACCTGGATCACGATCAAGGGATGCACCACCATCGGTTTCCACGGAACGCCGCATCGCTGGACCGTCGGGAGAGCGGTCTCCCATGGTTGTGTCCGCCTCTACAACGAGGATGTGAGATGGTTGTATCGGGATGTTCGTCCGGGCACATCCGTGACTGTTCTTCCCTGATCTTCAGATCGGGAATTTCCCCCTAAAGTCGCCGCGCCAACGCTGATTTCATCCATGCGCATCCTGTTCGCAGCTGCGGAGTGCGCACCGATGGTGAAAGTGGGGGGAATGGGTGATGTGGTCGGTTCCTTGCCGCCAGCCCTGGCCCGATTGGGTCATGACGTCCGCTTGATCATGCCGGGCTACTCCAAACTATGGAGTTCCCTTGAGATCAGCGCGGATCCGATCTGGCGGGCCCAGACGATGGGCACAGAGTTCGCGGTTTATGAGTCGAAGCATCCCAGCAACGGGATGACCATTTACCTCGTCGGTCACCCGGTCTTTGACCCGGAGCGCGTGTATGGGGGTGAGGATGAAGACTGGCGCTTCACCTTCTTCGCCAGCGCAGCGGCGGAGTTTTCCTGGAATGTCTGGAAGCCGCAGGTGCTGCACTGCCACGACTGGCACACCGGCATGATCCCGGTCTGGATGCATCAGGACCCCGAGATCAGCACGGTCTTCACCATCCACAACCTCAGATATCAAGGTCCCTGGCGCTGGAAGCTGGACCGGATGACCTGGTGCCCCTGGTACATGCAGGGCGATCACACGATGGCGGCAGCCCTGTTGTACGCCGAGCGGGTCAACGCTGTTTCCCCCACCTATGCCCAGGAGATCTGTACCGCGGAGTACGGCGAGAAGCTCGATGGCCTCCTGAATTTTATATCGGGCAAATTGCGCGGCATCCTCAACGGCATCGATCTGGAGGCCTGGAACCCAGCCACCGATCGCGCCCTGCCTGCCAATTTCAGTGCTGACGACCTCTTGGGCAAGGCCGTTTGCAAACGGACCCTGCAGGAACGGATGGGTCTTGAGGTGCGTGATGAAGCCTTTGTTCTCGGCATGGTGAGTCGCCTTGTCGACCAAAAAGGAGTCGATCTGCTGCTGCAGGTTGCTGATCGCCTGCTGGCTTACACCGACACCCAGATCGTTGTGCTGGGAACCGGTGATCGCGGGCTGGAGAGTGGCCTGTGGCAGCTGGCTTCCCGCTACCCGGGTCGCTGTTCCGTGTTTCTCACCTACGACGATGATCTCTCCCGTCTCATTTATGCCGGCAGCGATGCCTTCCTGATGCCAAGCCGTTTCGAGCCCTGCGGCATCAGTCAGCTGTATGCCATGCGCTACGGCTCCATCCCGGTGGTGCGCAAGGTGGGTGGTCTTGTGGACACCGTTCCGCCCCACAACCCTGCCGAGGCAAGCGGGACCGGATTCTGTTTCGATCGTTTTGAGCCGATCGACTTCTACACCGCCCTTGTTCGTGCCTGGGAGGCCTACCGCCATCGCGACAGCTGGGCCGAACTGCAGCGCCGTGGCATGACGACGGACTACAGCTGGGATCGCTCCGCAGCTGCTTACGACGCCATGTACCGCGACGTATGCGGCATCAAGGAACCAACCCCGGATGCTGCCTTGGTGGAGCAGTTCTCTCAGGGACAGGACGCCGACCCCTCGCGTGTCGATGATTGGGAGATGGATGCATCACCGGACGCTCCAATGCTCAGTGGACCAAGCCGGAATCCCTTCAACCGTCTCTTCGGCCGTAAGGCTGGCTGACCTTGCCCAACCTCCCGGCGCCCTACGTCAGCCCCTGGAAGGATCTGGCCCGAAATTTACGGGCCCTGTGGGCAGACCTGGGGCTTCGGGCACGGGAGATGTGGCGTCGGAACCGAGAGGGTGATCTCTCGGTTCCTGCCTTCTGGCCTACGGATCTGGCTCCGCTGTTCTGGCCGTTGCTGCTGGCCTTCTCCCTGGCCCTGCTCGTGAGTGCTGGGGTGCAGTTGAACGCTCTGCGACCTTCTGCCGACTCGGAAACCCCACAAAGCTCCAGCCAGGCTGAAGCGCCGCCAATCCCCTCTGAGGTGACCCTGCCGAAGGCGTTTCAGGCTGCACCGGCTCTGCCGACTCCTGTGAGGGAGCTGCCGGCACCAGAGACGCTGCCTCCCGTTGAGCCAGATCCAGCACTCGTAACGGACGAGCCTCAGACTCCCGTTGCTCTTTTGCTGGACCCCCTGCTTGATCTGCTCCTGGATGGATCGGCCCCCGAAGGTGTTCTGGAGGAAGCCCGTCCTGAACCGGCCGAGAATCGCCTTGTGCTGCGCGTGACGGAAGCCTGGTGGCAGCTGGCGGAGAGTGAGCGTTCGGATCTGGCGCAAACCTGGCAGGAACGTAGTCTTCGATTGGGTTACAGCGAGTTGCGATTGGTCAATGGCAACGACCGTCTGCTCGCTCGCTCAGCCCGTGTCGGCGACGGCATGATTCTGTTCAACAACGTCCCACAGGCATGACTCTGCTGTTGCAGCAGCTGAGCGATCTCTGGGGCGCTCCCCGCGCTGGTTGCGTGGAACCATCGGTACCGCTCGGCAGGGTTTGCACCGACAGCCGTCAGCTCAGCCCCGGTGATTTCTTTGTGCCCCTGGTCGGGGAACGGTTCGATGGGCACCGGTTTCTCGCCCAGCTGCCGGACAAGGGCGTCGATGCCGCGGTTGTGGCCCGCGGTTGGGAGCATTCCGTGCCGCCGGGGGTGCTGCATTGGTGCGTTGAGGACACCCTGGTGGCGTATCAGCAGCTGGCATTGCTGCACCGCCGTTCCCTCGGCCATCCGTTGGTGGCGGTGACTGGTTCTGCAGGGAAGACCACCACCCGTGAATTGATCCGTGCAGCCCTGGCGCCCCTCGGTTCCGTCTGCGCCAGTGAAGGCAACAACAACAATGATGTGGGTGTTCCGCTCACCGTTCTGGAATCGACTGCTGGAGATGCAGCCCTGGTGATTGAGATGGGGATGCGCGGCCCAGGTGAGATCGCCCGGTTGTCCCGCTGCTGCGAACCCGATGTTGCCGTGATCACCAACATCGGCACCGCCCACATCGGACGGCTTGGCAGCCGCGCGGCGATCGCGGCCGCCAAGTGCGAGATCACCGCTGCGTTGAAGCCGGATGGCCTCGTAGTGATCCCCGCAGGAGATGCCTTGCTGGAGTCCACCCTTACGGCGATCTGGAGTGGCCGGGTTTGCAGGGTGCAGTTGGCCGGTGATCCCAGCACAAACCCTGAACTGCCGCCAGCCGATCTAATTGGATCAGTCGCTGCTGATCAGCTGGTGGTGAACGGAGTTTCTCTTCCCCTTCCTCTGGAGGGCCTCCACAACGCACGCAACCTGATACTTGCCGTATCCGTTGCACAGGAGCTCGGGCTGAGCACCGCCCAGCTTCAGTCCATGCAGGTGTCGATGAGCGGGGGACGCAACCGACGTTTTCAACAGGGTGGACTCACCGTTCTGGATGAGACCTACAACGCCTCCCCTGAGGCGATGTTTGCCGCTCTGGATTTGTTGGCTTCTCAACCCGGTCGTCGTTTCGCCGTACTGGGAACGATGTTGGAGCTGGGGGACAGCAGTCTGGAGCTCCACCGCCAGGTGGCCGCCCGTGCCGCTGAACTCGGTCTCGATGGTCTGGTTGTGGTTGATGCCGGCGAGGAGGGACGGGTGATGCAGCAGGCTGCCTCCGGACTGACACGTCTGGCGTGGGTGGACACTCCGGAAGAGGCCGCGTCTCCCCTCGCGGAATGGCTCGCTGCTGGTGATGTTCTGCTGCTAAAGGGCAGTCGCGGTGTGGCTCTTGAACGGCTCCTTCCTCAGCTGCCGTTGCTTTGAAATGCCGAGCTCACTCCCCCCTTGATGCCCAGCTTTCCTTGGTCATCTGCTTGGCACGACCAATCGCAAGGGAACCATCCGGCACGTTTTTGGTGATTGTTGACCCAGCTCCGATGGTCACCCGATCGCCAATGGTTACAGGTGCAACCAGCACTGAATTGGCTCCCGTTTTGCTGTTATTTCCGATGCGTGTGAGGTGCTTGTTCACCCCGTCATAGTTGGCGGTGATGGTGCCGGCGCCCACATTGACGTTCGTGCCCAGGTTTGCGTCGCCGATGTAGCTGAGGTGATTCACTTTGCTTCCGGCCCCCAGCTGACTTTTCTTCACCTCCACAAAGTTGCCAATGCGGCAGCCATCGCCAACCTCGGCGGCGGGACGCAGGTGGGCAAAGGGGCCGATGGCTACATCGTTTCCAACGCTTGCTTCCCGTACGACCGAATGCAGCACGGTGACATGGGCACCAAGCGAAGCGTTTTCAACCAGGCTCCCTGGCCCGATCCGGCAGTTGTCGCCGATGTGGCAGTTGCCGCGGAAATGCGTCTGCGGTTCGATCACAACATCCCTTCCGAAGCTGCAGCCTTCACTCAGCGTGCAGCTGTCCGCATCAATGAAGCTGACCCCTTCATCCATCCAGTGGTTGCGCAGACGCTGTTGAAGCAGGGCCTCACACTGGGCCAGCTGACGCCGGTTGTTGATGCCGTTGACTTCGTCAGCATCCGCCACCTCCAGATGCATGGCACAGGGCAACATCTCCACGGTGTCCGTGAGATAGAGCTCAGCCTGATCGTTGTCGGTGCTCAACTTCGGAAGCACCTCGGCCAGTGCAGACCAGTTGAAGCAGTAAATCCCTGCGTTGGTTAATTCGTTGCTTCGTTGCTCTTCGGTGCAATCGCGATGCTCAACGATGCTGCTCACGATGCCTTTCGTATCGGCAAACACACGCCCATATCCCGTCGGATCAGCGAGCCGAGCCGTTAGGAGGGTCACATCGGCACCGCTGCTCCGATGTTGGCTCACAAGAGCATCGATGGTTTCAGCCCGCAGAAGAGGAACATCACCGTTCAGCACAAGAAGTTCGCCTTCGAAGTCCTTGAGAGCTGGAATCAGCTGCTGCACTGCATGCCCTGTGCCTTTCTGAGGCTGCTGAAGCACGAATTCCAGTCCTCTTGTTGAAGCCAGCTGCTGCTCGACCCGTTCAGCCTGA
Organism: Synechococcus sp. AG-673-B04; assembly: GCA_003211235.1. Lineage (GTDB taxonomy): Bacteria > Cyanobacteriota > Cyanobacteriia > PCC-6307 > Cyanobiaceae > Parasynechococcus. The sequence goes on along the minus strand of QCTG01000015.1, from coordinate 12,756 downwards.
TGCCCAACGATCAACAGACGCCGTTCAGGCTTCAGGTTGGCTGCACTGGAGAGCACTCGTTCCACAAGGGTCGCGCCGGCCAGGGGTTGCAGCACTTTGGGCAGAGCGCTCTTCATTCGTGTGCCTTTCCCGGCTGCCAGAACGGCTACGGCGAGCATGCGGAGATTTGGTTGAGACGGGCGAAATCTACCGGGATTTGTGAAAGACAACCCCTCCCTTTTGCGTTGCATAGCGATGACTACACGCTTGGCGACTCAGACCGCATCGTCAATGTGAAGTATTGGACTTTATTTAATGGCTTGAAGGCAACTTTGTTGCTGATACAGTGTGGCAAAGTCTTGATAATTAATCGCTTCACGCTTTCCTTGTTTTGCATTATTATTTCGGCTTAAGTTATTCGACTATTTGTGTCCTTTGATTGACTGCCGAGGTGGCGACCTGTCGACTGAAGACTAAACAAGAAGAGAATATGAAATCTTAAGCAATCAATAAAAAGGGAGTTTTGGGGCGTTGTTTGATCACGGTGCTTTCAAAAACTTTATTAATGTGTAATACCTTTTAATCCATTGAAAAATCTATCGAAAAAACTTGACCAGCATTGGAACTATCTTTGGTGGAAAAAACGCGTCGTGCATCTACTCAAAATCAAGCGATTCGATGATGCTGCTGCATTATATGACGAATTTTTGAGACGCGAAAAATAATTACATTGATTTAGATTTGGACCAGAATTAAAGCACGTGTTGATTTTATTAACTTACTGTATCGATTTTTCGCAAAAAAAATCCTTGTCTTAGAGACAGGGAACATATCAACTAAATGAACTAATCGGTCATTGGTCATCATTGGTGCTTGGGTCGGCATCACGTTCGTCGCCGACACCCTCTGCACCGCTAGCTCTTTCGGCAGCTGCTCCCATAGGAGTCAATCTGATGGCTTTCTTGCCAAGCTTGATTTCAAACTCATCTCCAGGCTCAAGGTTCAACATGGCTGTGTAAGCCTTGCCTACCAAGAGATTTCCGTTCCCCTGGACTTTGACGGTGTAACGCAACTTGCGACCGGCCTTTCCGATCGCGGCGCCATCGCCTGCAAGGTTGATCCCTTTCGCTGTTAGCAGAGCTTCGTAGAAAGCAGTGAATGCAACACGAGTGGAGCCGTCTGCCTTGGTTTTTGTGTAGCCGCACTGTGTCGCGAGCTCGGTCTTTGAGACATCGCCGACTTCTTTGACTTTGGCGAGGAGCTCAGAACCAGTCAGCATTGCTTCTGCTAATTGTTGTATATAAAAACGTTACCAGTAGTTTGAGCGATAATGGGAATGGTAGGGCCAGATTCTTATCAGTTCCCGATTTGGTTTTGAGCAGATTGGTGCCCCCGGTCAGTCAAGCGGCAGATAAGTCGACTGATGAGTTTGAGCATCTGTTTAGATTCTGACTGACGTTTCAAGTGGCGACTTTAATCGATCTCAGTTTTAGAAGCGATGAGCTTCACTGCTCAATGTCAACGTTGATGACATAAAACCTTTTAGGGGCAAAGAGGAGCCTTGTTGGCTGTTCCGAAAGCTCCTTTCGTGTTGTTTTTTGGGCCTCGGCAAGCTGGATTTGCTTCGTCAGCGCTTCGCACCATGCAAGTCGCTTGATGGACGGAGGATAGAGCTGTACTCACTGGTATTCCACTGATCAACATGTCTTTCATTGTGCATCATCTATGATAAATAGCCTTCTTAGTTTGGCATTATGTAGGAATACAAAATTTTTCCAATGCGCCATTTGCTGATTGTCTTTGCAGCACTGTTTTTGAGTGGATTCAGCGCTTCAGCCATCCCAGCTATGGATCAACTTGACATCCAGTTAGAGGGAGAAGCAGAAGGTTGGCTGAATGCAACCTGTACTTACTATGAATTGGGCTGGATCTCACAGACCAATGCGAAAGTAGCACTTGAGCGCATTCTTTTACAAGCAGGCCATTTTCTAGACCGTGAGGAAGTTCAGAGAGCTCAAAAAGGTGCTCTTACGAGAGATCCTGATTGCAAATCTTTATGGCCTGTATTGCCTGAGTGAATTTTGAGAACGTCATTGTTGAATGTGTTTTTGACTCATATGTATTAACAAGAATGGGTTTGCCATGTTTTATGTATTGAAGTGCATGAAGAAGTTTGTCGTCTATTGATTCATTCTTTTTTATGTGTTGAAGGAGCCTTTTTTTGTTTCGCCATCAATGAGCCGCTATAGAGTTTTGGTGTGTTTCTTTCCCTCCACTCAAAGAGCATGCTCCAGGGATTGATCTCAGTCTTGCGTATCATTTAATAAGGTTTTGAGAGAGATTCCGCCGAATGCAAAGGTGATTGCCATGTTGATGATAAGATAAATCAGATTTTTTTGCGAATCAATTTCTACGCCTGTTAATGATTGACTAGAGATTGGATTGGCATAATTGAATGCTGAGATCATTGCAAATCCCGCAATAACAATTCCAGTGATTGATAAAGCTCTTCTGGCTTTTTTTGGCATGATTTTTCAGAAGAAATGATGCGGAAGCCAGGTCATCAAAACCGCAAAGAAATCACGTTTGGTTTTGAACTTAACAAGTTTAGCGCGCTTTGCCTTTTATAAGTTCTTGTCTTTTTAGGACTGTTCAAGCGTATTTAATCATTTTATCTGGCAAGATGGGCTCAATAGGGAGCGTGACCGCTCAAGTCGATGTACGACTGAATACAGTTAGCTGAACAATGCCCATTCGAATTGAGAATCGAGATTGAATGTCTCTGCTCAAGAGGCAAAAATCCAATAAGGTGTGCTGACGTCTACTTGTTGACGTCGTCGATCAGCAGTCTTTTTTGAAAATTGAGCTGGCGGAGCTTCTCCACGTGCTGTTCATGCTCTCCGCTGCTCCAGTGGTGTGGGAAGGCGACCCGGGCCTGAAGCTCCGAGATTTGGTTGTTGAGTTCTCTCGCTGGATCCTCGGACCTTATTTCATTTCCACATTGGCCCAACTAGCTTTTTCCGTCAGCGTTTCGTTATGGCAATTAACGCGACCGTTGCCGGAATCACCACGAATGCACACCAGACAGCCCGTTTGCCTTCAGCTGGTTAAGCGCTTTCAAGCCTGATCCTCTGCTGAGTTCCTTTGCTTCGCGTATCCCATATACGGGTCTTTGGGTGTTTTCCTTCGCTGGTCTCCTTACGGTCTCGCCACCAAATGAGCATAAATTTCTCGATTTACGTTTGATGGTCTGTTCATTTTAATTGAATGTTCGAATTCATTTTCTTTGTTGTGTTTGTCTCGTAAGTTCTATCCAGTGCCGCTAGAGTTGCAATGAAAAGTTTGTCTCTGGATCATATCCACCATTCATAGAGTTGATTTGTCATTATGGGTTGATACTAGTTGTTGTGATGCGATGAAAAGTGATCGTGATCTGTTGATATCACTACTCCAGAACAAGCCGAATGATCCAAGCCTGAAAGAACGCTTATCTGATCTGGAGAAAGCACAACCTTCGGATTTAAGTCGTGATGTTTCTCTTTTGAAGGGTGTTTGGGATTTGCGTTGGAGCAGTTCTAGCCAGCCTTGGCTACGCCAGGCCCCTTGGCTTGAAAATCTGCAGGCTTTAGACCCTGACCATAACCGTGGTTGCAACATGCTTCGCTTCCGTGGTCCGTTCGGAGCAATCGGGGCCATAACGGTTGAAGCCAGCTTGAACGTGGTCGACTCACAACGAGTCGAAGTGAAATTCCTTATGGGTGGTTGGTTGGGGCCAAGATTTCCTGGTCGCGGACAGCTCAAATTGTTACGTGAGGTTCAACAGAGCTTCCCTGCATGGCTTGATATCACAGTTTTGGATGATCAAATAAGAATTTGTCGAGGTAATGCAGGTACCACGTTTGCATTGCTTCGACTAGAGAATATGGACCTTGATGAATTCATCCAGTAAGTATTTCTTGTTTGAATGTATCAGGACCGTCTTGCCCTCCTTGCTGATAAATTTGCTCTTGTTTTTGCTAATGCATCCTGCATAGCAGCCTTCTTTTGAGAAAATATGAAAAGAGTAATAATGCATTTTGCAGTATTTTTTGTTCAATGTATGTTTTAATGCTTATTTTATCCTTGAGCTTTTTTCTATGCTTGACGATGTAGGTGTTGTTTCTGATGTGTGAATAATTAATCTTTATGCTTGGGTAAAGTTTTTGGTGGTGTCTGGCTTATGGATAGTGTTGAATTTGCTGGTTTCATCATGCTTTGTCGCTGGTTCTGTTGAGCTGTTTTTACTGCCTGATTCTTGATAATAGTTGGCGTTTGGTGGTGCTTTTCTCCGCTTTTGTGATATAATTATGCTCGATATAGATGAATTAAGTCATTCATATGCCTGGGTTGGTTGATGTTGTCGAGTTTTTAGTCATCTTGCCCCAGTGTTTGCTCGAGGACTTGTTGATTGAAGCTTTGTTCATAGCATTCCAGTAGTTGGCGGCCAAGTTCGGCCTCTTCTTTACTGGGTTCGATGACGTCCGGTAATGGTGCATCGGGAAGCTCGATCTGCCGTAGCAGGCCAATGGCAGCATCGAGGGAGCCTGCGTCCCTTGTCCAATTTGTGATGAATTGATTCAGCTGGCGTAATTGCTCGCTGGATTCGGGATGCGTCTTATCAAAGTTGTCAACGATGTGGCCAATTTTTCGGCTCAGCAGAATCTCGGCTGCGATGACATGGCCGGCATGCAATGCAAATAGAAGCTGAATGGCCTCCGCCCTCAGCGATGCCATCGATTTGCCGGTCACCCTCTCTGAGAGCCCCGCCATCTTGAAGCTGGGAGCGTCTTCGGGCATTCCCTCGACATGGTCCTCATCTACCAGTTCTTCATGAAGTATCTGTGCACCGTCTTCGATGTTGTGGCTGTGGTCTCTGTCGGGTTCGGCCGACTTGTCCCACCGTTCACCCAAGGAATAAATCCACTTGCCGAGGCGGAGTAGGAAGCGAGCTGGGATCAAAGAAGTGTTTGTGCTGTAGTTATCAATATCTAGATTCTGTCAGTGTTTTCTCGTTTCTGCAGGCTTGACCTGCTTTGATTTTCGTTGAATCATTGTTTTGTTGGGTCAATCGATTGACTTGGCTGTTTGGTTGGATTCGATGATTGTTTTTTAGATTGCTTAAATCCTGCTGTTGTTTGATATCTTGTTGTCGAGTTGTTTTAGTCCTGCTAGGCGTAAATTTTATTGCTTCAGTATGAATAGTTTTATGATATGTTGCCCCTTGGGTGATTGGCTGGTTCTCGTTTTCAACTTTTTTGTTTCGTCAGTCTCCAGCGGCGTTGCCACACGTTGGTGGGCTCCATATCGCATCGACTTTGTTCCAGCGTCCGTTGTTTGAGGATTTCGACGGATGTGCTGGTTCCTGATGCATCGCGGAAGGGGATCGCGGCACGGGTGCTCAGATGCTCCAGTTCCATTGTTGAGAACGGCCGCCAGCCAGGTCCGTGATCTGGACACACGTCACCACCGGGTCTGACAGCCATCGTTCCGCTGCTCCATCCCTTCCTTTCCCCTGGAGCTGCCAGCAGCGAAAACAGCTCCAGCCCCGCACGCTTCAAACTTGCTCGTACTGCAGCTGATCGGCTGTAGGTGAGCAGCCGTCCACCTGGTTTTAAGCGTCTCGCCAGACATCCAAGGAATTCGTCGCTCCACAGTTCCGGACACCGTTGTGGTGAAAACGCGTCCTGCAGGATCAGATCAAAACGTTGTTGCGGCCTGATGGTGGTCAGGGTTGATCGTGCATCCCCCCAGAGCATCTGCCCCGTGCTGGAAGTCGTCGACCAGGCGCCAGTGGTGTGGAGAGCCTGCAGGCGCTTCAGCACGGACGTGGACCATATCCTCCTGAAAACTGGTTGATTGAGGGCCAGTTCCAACGGCCGCCGATCGAGTTCCAGCCCCCACCACTCCAAAGGAGCTTGCTCGGGCAATCCAGCCAGTACTGCGGCGCTGTTGTACCCCAACCCGAAGCAGACATCCAGAACGGCCACGGACTGATTCGGCTTGAAGCGGTTGAGTTCTGCCGGTTCAACGAATTTCGCTCTTGCTTCGTTCAGTGCCCCGGCGGAGTTGTGAAAGGCTTCACCGAAATGGCAGCTGTGGAGGCTGAAGCTTCCATCGGCTGTCGGATAGACATCCAGCCGTCCGAGATCAGTTGCGGAGGCGTTCAAGTTCCTCCCAGAAGGTGGGATAGGACACCGCTGCTGCTTCGCTCCTGGCCAGCGTCGAGTCTCCCTTCGCCAGCATCGCTGCAACGGCCAGGCTCATGGCGACCCGATGGTCCGTTTCGCTGTCCAGCCCAGCACCGTTCAGGGGATGTCCGCCGCGGATGGTCACGCCGTCCTCCTGCTCTTCAATCTCAGCCCCCATCGCTTTGAGCTGACGGGCCATCACCGCCAGGCGATCGGTCTCCTTCACCCGCAGTTCGGAGGCGCCGCTGATACGACTCTCCCCATCGCAGAAACAGGCTGCAACGCAGAGGATTGGCACCTCATCCACCAGCCGGGGCATGATCTCCTCCCCAAATTCAAACGGTTGCAGTGGTCCATGGGTGACCCGCAAATCACCGACCGGTTCCCCTGCCACATCCCGGGGATTGAGCACCTCGATCCGGGCACCCATTTGATCCAGTATTTCAAGAATTCCCGTCCGAGTTGGATTCAGCCCCACGTTTTCAATGGTGAGGTCTGCTCCCGGGATCAGGGACCCGGCCACCAACCAGAACGCTGCTGAGCTGATGTCTCCTGGAACAACCACGGTTTGTCCGTGCAGAGTTGCGCCTGGTTGCACGGAGATGTGGCGCCCCATTTCGCCGCCGACGGTCAGGTCTGCTCCGAAGGCCTTGAGCATCCGCTCGCTGTGATCCCGTGATTGCGCAGGCTCAATCACTGTGGTGGCACTCCCCGCCGTGAGGGCGGCCAGCAGGAGGGCCGATTTCACCTGGGCGCTGGCGACCGGTGTGCCGATCACCGTGCCCTTCAAGGGGCGTCCCTGAACGGCGAGGGGGGCAAGGTTCCCGCCATCTCGACCGCGCACATCCGCGCCCATCGAGGCAAGGGGCTGGCCAACCCGCCGCATCGGTCGACGTCGCAACGATGCATCGCCATCGAGCACGAAATGGCGACCGTCTCGGCCCGCCAGCAGGCCAAGCATCAACCGCATCGTTGTGCCGGAGTTGCCGCAATTGAGGATTTCCGCCGGTTCCTTGAGTCCATCCAGGCCGACACCTTCAACGGTGACGATCGCCCCGGCTTCGATCGGACTGATGGCAACCCCCATCAAACGCAGACAGACCGCGGTGCTGATGGGGTCTTCCGCGGGAAGGAGACCTTCAATGGTTGTTGTGCCTTCCGCGATCGCTCCGAACAGCAGGGAGCGGTGGGAAATCGATTTGTCTCCCGGCACCGTCACCCGGCCATGGAGAGATCCGCCAGCCCGAAGCGCGCGAAGGGGGGTGTTGCTACCGGTCGCGCTCAAGGGTGGAACGTCGTTTGAAGGATCCTATTGGCCGGTCTTCAGACCTTGAATCAGCCGATCCAGGGCATAGCCGAACAGGCTCGGATCCGGTTCTTCATCACCGAGGTCTGTCAAGCCGAGTTCAGCCCAGCGGTCGGACACGCGTTGCTCCAGATCAGCTGGGCGGCTCAGGGGTTCGCCCCAGTCATGATTTTTCTCCGGCCCAACCTTCGTGGTGGCATCAATGGCCAGGCGTCCACCGAGTCCGAGCTGTTCGCTTGCGAAATCCAGGCTGTCGAAGGGTGTGTTCTCGAGGGTGAACAGATCCCGCTGGGGATCCACCTGTGCAGCGATCGCCCACACCACCTGCCTGGGATCGCGCACGTTGATGTGACGGTCGACCACCACCACGAACTTGGTATAGGTGAACTGGGGCAGGGCGCTCCAGAAGGCCATGGCGGCTCGTTTGGCCTGTCCCGGATAGGCCTTGTCGATCGAGATCACAGCAAGTTTGTAGCTGAGAGCTTCCATCGGCAGGAAGAAGTCGGTGATCTCCGGGATCTGCTGACGCAGGATCGGTGTGTAAATCCGATTCAGGGCGATGGCGAGCATCGCCTCCTCCTTCGGTGGCCGACCGCTGAACGTGGTGAGGAACACCGGATCCCGACGCTGGGTCATGCAGTGGAATCTCACTAAAGGTGAGTCCTCCACACCGCCGTAAAAGCCCATGTGGTCTCCAAAGGGACCATCGGGCATCACCTCCCCAGGGGTGATCGTTCCCTCCAGCACCACCTCGCTGTGGCTGGGCACCTGCAGATCAATGGTTTTGCAGGGGGCGAGTCGGACGCCTTCTCCTGCATAGATCCCGGCAAACAACCACTCACTCAGCTGCACGGGTATTGGGGTGGCTGCGGCCATCACCAGGAGCGGATGCACACCGATAGCGACGGCAACCTCGAGCTTTTTGCCCATGGAGGCGGCCTTGCGCAGGTGTCGCGCACCCCCACGCACACTCAGCCAATGCACGGTCATCGTGTTGACCGACTGCCTCTGAAGTCGATAAACCCCAACGTTTGGGACACCGGTTTCGGGATCCTTGGTGATCACCAGACCAAGGGTGATCACACCGCCGGCATCCCCCGGCCAGGGACGGATCAGGGGGATGTTGTCAAGATTGACCTCATCCCCGCGGAAGATCTGCTGCCGGCACGGCGGTGTGAGATCACGATCCGGCTTGGCCTTCACCAAGTCCCAGAAGACCCTCGCGAACTGTTTGGTTTCCTTGAGCCCTTTGGGTGGACGGGGCTGCTGCAGCAAAGCCAGGCGTGAACCGAGTTCTTCGAGTTGTTCAGCCCTTTCGAGCCCCATGCTCCACACGACGCGTTCGACCGTGCCGAGGGTGTTGACGGCCACAGGCATCGAGGAGCCGATCACGTTCTCGAACAACAGGGCGGGACCGCCCTGACCAAGCACCCGGTCAGCGATGGCGGCAAGTTCCAGATCCGGATCAACCGGTGCGGTGATCCGTTTCAGTTGTCCCCGCTGCTCGAGCAGAGAGAGAAAGCCCCGCAGGTCGCGGGTGGCCGGGCCGGATCCGAACAGGGCCATGAAGTTGAGGCAAAACAGCCGGGTTATCTCGGTACTGTGTCGCACGCCGATGTCCAGCGTGGCCATGCAGATTTCCTATTTCCATGTGCCGGCGGAAATGCCGTCAACGGCTCAACCCGAAGCAGCTGTTGTGATCGATGTGCTCCGCGCCACAACCACCATCGCCTGGGCGTTGCACAACGGCGCTGAGGCGGTCCAGGCGTTTGCTGACCTGGACGATCTGAAGGCTGCGGCCGAGGCATGGCCGGCCGAACAGCGGCTGCTTCTGGGGGAACGCGGTGGTCAGAAGTTGGCAGGTTTTGATCTGGGGAACTCGCCTGTGGCCGTGACCAGGGCTGTGGTGCAGGGGAAGCGATTGTTCATGAGCACCACCAATGGCACCCGAGCCCTGGATCGCGTTCGTGCGGTTCCCCTGCTGCTCACCGCAGCCCTGCCGAACCGGGGAGCCGTCGCCCAGCGTCTGATCGATCGCCAACCAGCCACGCTGGCAATCGTCGGCAGTGGTTGGGAAGGGTCTTATTCCCTGGAGGACTCCCTTGCTGCTGGAGCCCTGGTTGAGCGACTTCAGCAGATGGGGAGTGCGACGGTTGTGACCGTCAACGACGAAGCCACTGCTGCGCTGGCGCTCTGGAGGCAGCACAGCTCAGATCCGGAAGCCGGTCTGCGTTGTGCGACCCATGGCCAACGCTTGATCGGGTTGGGCGACCACGACGACGACTTCCGTTGCTGCGCCGGATTGGATCAACTTGATGTCGTTCCGACTCAGCAGGATCCAGGAGTGCTGCAGAGCGTCTGATCGCTTCTAAAATCGGCGCTAAAGAACCCTTCCTGTGACTGATTTTCTGGCCGCTGCTGTCCAGCTCACCAGCGGTCAGAACCCCGAACTGAACTTCAACGCCGCTGAAGAGCAGATCGACCTGGCCGCCAGGCGCGGTGCTGAATTGATCGGATTGCCCGAGAACTTCGCCTTCATGGGCGATGACAGCCAAAAGCTTGCTCTTGCCCCCGCGCTCGCCGAGCAATGCAGTCGCTTTCTGGTGACGATGGCTCGGCGCTATCAGGTGGTGTTGCTGGGCGGAGGTTTCCCGGTGCCGGTGGGGGATGGTTCCCGGACCCTCAATCGCGCTGAACTGATCGACCGCGATGGTCAGCTGCTGGCTCGCTACGACAAGATTCATTTGTTTGATGTGGACCTGCCGGACGGCAACACCTACAGGGAGTCGTCCACCGTTGATGCCGGACAGCAGCTGCCGCCTGTTGTGGAGATTCCAGGACTCTGCAAGGTGGGTCTGTCCATCTGCTACGACGTGCGCTTTCCTGAGCTCTACCGCCATCTGGTCGGTGCAGGTGCCGAACTGTTGATGATTCCTGCTGCATTCACTGCATTCACCGGAAAGGACCACTGGCAGGTGCTCCTTCAGGCACGGGCCATTGAAAACACAGCCTTCGTCATGGCGCCCGCTCAGACCGGTCAGCACTACGGACGACGCCATAGCCACGGACATTCACTGGTGATCGATCCCTGGGGCACGGTTCTGGCGGATGCGGGTGCTGTCGTTGGATCGGCGATCGCCCCCCTGAACACCGGTCATCTCTTGAATGTGCGAGGGCAGATGCCGAGCCTGCGTCACCGTCAGCCAGCTTTGTTCTGAACCCCATGGCACGGTTGCGATCGCGCCGCTGGTTCACGCTTTCGGCTGCAGCCTTGCAGTTGCTGCTGTTGCTTCCTGCAGCGCCGGCGAATGCTGCCAGTGCCCTTGCCGCATGGGCGCTTCGAGAGGATGGCACCTTGCAGTTGCGCACCCGACGCAACACCCGTCTGGATGCTTTTTTCCAGGCGCCAAGTGATGGTCGAGGCCCCAGGGTTTGGATTGATTTCCCGGGTGAACTCCGCTTCCCGAGGCGCCTGGCTGGTCGTGGCGCCGTGCGTGAAATTCGCCTCGGCAAACCCCGCCCTGGCGCAACACGCCTGGTGGTGGAATTCCAGCCACAGACCCGGCTGAACCCTGCAGATCTGAAGCTGCGCGGCACAGCTCCGGATCGCTGGGAACTTCGTTTCAGCGGTCTTCCGATCAAGGGGCTGGCCGATTTCGGCGAGGGGGACTTAAGCGGTCGTGCCACAGCCTGGCTCCCCCCGAGCGGCTTCCGTCCAACCACAACGCCGGTGGATCCCTCCGGATTACCCGTCGTTCCTACCGGTCGCTATCGCATCGTGATCGATCCGGGCCATGGCGGTCCGGACCCAGGCGCCGTCGGGATCCGCGGACTGCGTGAGACGGATGTCGTGCTCGATATTTCCCTCCAAGTGGCCGCCTTGTTGCGGGCCCGCGGTGTGGAGGTGTTGATGACCCGGACCCGTGAGGTGGATGTGGATCTGCCGCCCCGTGTCTCCCTGGCAAACCGTTCCCAGGCCACCGCCTTCATCAGCATCCATGCCAACGCCCTGAACATGCGACGGCCCGATGTGAACGGTATTGAGACGTTCTTTTTCTCAGATCCCCGCTCAGGTCGGTTGGCGTCTTACCTGCAGCAGCAGATGGTGAATGTTTCTCCAGGGACTCCCAACCGTGGTGTGAGGCGAGGTCGTTTCTTTGTGATCCGACGCACCGTTATGCCTGCTGCCTTGATTGAGATGGGGTTTGTCACCGGTGACATCGATGCGCCCCGCCTGGCTCAACCGGCTCACCGCCGTCGGCTGGCCCTCGCCATTGCCACGGGAATCCTTGAGTACCTGAAGCGGGAGGTGCGATGAAACCGCTGCTGGGCTTTTTCGACAGTGGCGTTGGTGGACTGACCGTTCTGAAACGTGTGCTCGAACGCCACGGACGTGTGCGCTGCGTTTATCTGGGCGACACCGCGAGGGTTCCCTATGGCAACCGGGCACCTGCGGAGATCCGCTTGATTGCTGCTGAGGTGGTGGCCTGGCTTCGAGCTCAAGGGGTCACCACTGTTGTGATGGCCTGCAACACCACCAATGCTTTGGCTCGTGATGTGGCGGAGGGCCAGGCGGGCTGCCCTGTGATCGGACTAATCGGTGCTGCCGCTGCGATGGTCAAAACCCGACGGGTTGGGGTTCTGGCGACGCCTGCAACCGTGAACTCAGGCGCTTACCGCGCCAGCATCGAAGCCTTGAACCCCGGCTCTGTGGTTCTGGAGCAGTCATGCCCTGCCTTTGTGCCGTTGATCGAAGCTGGTGATCTGTGCAGCGATGACCTCCGACGCGCCGCAAAGGACTACCTCGAGCCACTGCTGGCGGCATCGGTGGATTCGATCGTGCTGGGTTGCACCCACTACCCCTTGCTGGTGCCGCTGCTCAGGCAGCTTCTGCCCGAGTCGGTTCAGCTGATCGACCCTGCCATCGGTGTGGCCCATCAGCTCGATGCCGTTCTCGGGCCGCCCTGTGCGTCCGTCGCTGATTGTCTGCAGCTCGATTCCTGTTGTTTCAACGTGACGGCAGATCCCGATGGTTTTGCCAGCCGAGCAACGCCCTGGCTAGGTGAGCGGCCTGTGGTCATGCATCAACTGCTGCGGCGGCCAGACCGAGACCACTAGGATCGCGTCGTCTAGAGGTTTCATGACCACCGTCACCGAGCTGCTGCAACCGGTCGAGACCGATCTAGAGACCCTGCTCGGAGACCTGCGCAATCTGATTGGTGCTGGACACCCGATCCTTCAAGC
>QCTG01000014.1 GCA_003211235.1 Synechococcus sp. AG-673-B04 | reverse complement strand
CGGGGGGAAGATTGAGTTGCTCGAGAGTCAGGATGGTCTGTGGAATGAGACGCAGCACCATGGCTGGCCCCCGCAGCGAGTCGAGCAGGTTGATGCGGACACGCACGAAGGGAAATGCGTGGGATCCGTCAAATTCTTTTTCTCTCAAAAAACTATCGATCTGCTGCGGCGAGAGAATTTCGCTCAACCAGCGATCGAAGGTGATTCGATCACTCACAGGCCAGTCCGTGGTTTGAATCTCACCCCGCGCTCGGTAGCGAGGAGATTCCCCGACGCCCAGATGAATATCGGAATGCCCCTTCTCGTGGGCCAATCGGACAATCTGTTCGAGCGTTGGGCCGGAGTGTGAAGCGGAACGGGTGCCTGGGGTGGGATTCGCAGGCTGGCTGTCCGGCTTTGGTCGTGGCGGAAAGCTTGGAGGGAACACCGGCTTGGCCAGGCGATCTCATGGTTCTTTCTCCAGGATCGTCGCCATGCTCTACCTGGCAAGTCTCTGCTGACAAACGCCCTTAAAATCCCATTTTCTGTACAACGCAGCGGTGGATCAGCCCCGGGTCACGATCGTGCTGGGCACCCGCCCGGAGGCCATCAAGCTTGCTCCGGTGATCCAGGCATTTCAGGCCTGTGATGCCCTCAACACCCGGGTTGTTCTCACGGGACAGCACCGCGAAATGGTGGCTCAGGTGATGGACCTTTTCGGGCTGAAGGCTGATCAGGATCTCAATCTGATGGCTCCACGCCAGACGCTCACCCATGTGACCTGCGCTGCTCTGCAGGGTCTGCGTGATGACTTTCAGCTTTACCCTCCGCAGCTGGTCCTGGTGCAGGGGGATACGACAACGGCTTTCGCCGCTGGCTTGGCGGCGTTCTACGAACAGATTCCGGTTGGGCATGTGGAAGCCGGTCTGCGCACCGACAACCTTCTGGATCCCTTCCCAGAGGAAGCGAATCGGCGCCTGTTGTCCCAGATCTCCAGCCTCCACTTCGCTCCGACGCTGAAGGCCCAAGCCAATCTCCAGGCTTCCGGTGTGGTCGGGCAGGTGAGTGTGACTGGCAACACAGTCATCGATGCGCTGTTGCTGATGGCGGAAAACTCGTCTGAGATTCAATTCGACGGCATCGACTGGCAGAACCAGAGAGTGATCCTGGCCACGGTGCACCGGCGAGAGAACTGGGGGGATCGACTGCAGGACATCGCCTCCGGCATGTGCCAGCTGCTGGATCGCCATGACGATATGTCCCTGTTACTGCCGCTGCACCGCAATCCCACGGTGCGTGAGCCTTTGCAGCGTTTGCTGGGTGACCATCCTCGGGTGGCCCTGACGGAACCCCTTGATTACGACCGCTTGGTGGCAGCGATGAAAGGGTGCACCTTGCTGTTGACCGACTCCGGCGGTCTGCAGGAGGAGGCTCCTGCCCTGGGCAAGCCAGTTCTGGTTCTGCGTCGGACCACAGAGAGATCAGAGGCTGTTGACGCCGGAACGGCACGCCTTGTAGGCACGGACCCATCGACCATTGTTGAGGAAGCTTCCAAACTTCTGGACGACCCCGATGCCTACGAAGCCATGTCGAAAGCGGTCAATCCCTTTGGAGATGGACTGGCGAGTCAGCGAATCCTGCAGCTCTGTCGGGCTCATCTCGGGGTCTGAAGCCCGCTTCAGTGAGGACGGACAGTACCGCTGGTCGTTGACCAGGCGCTGGGGGACCGGTAAAAGGACGCTTCTGTTTGTAGGGATGAACCCCTCTGGTGCTGATGGCACTCGTGATGACCCGACGCTGCGGCGTCTTGTCGGTTTTGGCCGGCACTGGGGTTATGACGCCCTGGTGGTGGTCAATCTGTTCGCTCGCATCAGCCCGTCGCCGGATGCTTTGCTTCGCTGTGCTGACCCCGTGGGTCGATGGGGGGATTCCGTCTTGCTGCAGTGGTGCCACCGCTGGGCCCAGTCGCAGGACTGGGATCTCTGGTGTGGCTGGGGCAATGGTGGTTGCCGCCTGGATCGTCATCAAATCGTTCGCTCCCTCTTGATGCCACAGCTGAGGTTGCGGGCCGATCGATTGGCTCAATGGTCTGGGCCGTTGATGTTGGGGCTCACCGGCTCCGGGCAACCGCGCCACCCCCTCTATGCCTCTAGAGCATTGCGCTTGGTGCCATTCACTTGGGCAGGCCCTCCGGTGATCCGTCATCCTTGTGGCACGTCAAAGCACCATCGCGAGCGCTGATGCCTCGAACTCCACGCCGCTATGCCGTGCATCTTCACCTGGCGGGAGGTCAGTCTGAGCGGGTTTTCTTCCCGCGTCTCGAGCTGTTTCAGGAGTGGTATCAGGGGTTGGTCAACGCCGCTGGTCAAGGGGGTTTCGTCAATGTGCCCATCAGTGATCTTGAAGGTGAATACTTGGTTGTCAGGCCTGAGGCTGTGATCGCCCTGCGAGTGGAACCTCAGTTCTCATCGGCTGATGACGCCTGAGCGGCTGGGTCTCCTGTGGGGAATAACGGTTTTTTCCGGGGCAGCGGCGCGTTTGGTGGCGGCCTTGTCCGGACTACCAGGGGTTGTGCTCCTATTGCTGTCCGGCCTGTTGATCGGGCGATCGGGCCTTGGCCTCGTGGAGCCGCTGGACCTTGGACCGGGCCTTGGCACCGTTGTTGGTCTGTTGGTCAGCCTTGTGCTGTTCGATGGCGGGCTGAATCTGCGGCTACCCGGCGATACGATCCGCGCCACGGTGCAGCGGATTGCCGTTCTACGCCTGCTGATTTCCTTGGGGGCAGGATTGCTGGCCGCGCATTGGCTGGCTGGTCTCAGCTGGTCGGTTGCTGCAGTGTTCAGTGCCATCGTGCTGGCGACAGGTCCAACGGTGGTGACGCCCCTGGTTCGCCAGATCAAGCTGGCGCCTCCACTGGGGGATGTGCTGGAGGCGGAAGGACTTTTGCTGGAGCCCATCGGAGCGGTGCTTGCTTTGCTGCTTCTGGAGTTGGTCTTGGGCAATCTCCATGGTTGGCGCGAGGTGGCCTTCGGCCTGTTTCAGCGTCTGGGAGGCGGGATTGTGATCGGAGCCAGCGTCGGCTGGTTGCTCTCCGAACTGTTGCGACGACTGAATCCCGACACGGCCTCAGGGTTGCCTTTGCAGCTCAGCCTCGGAATGCTTTTCCTGATGTATGGCGTCAGCGAATGGCTGCTGCCGGAGTCGGCTCTTCCTGCCTCAGTGGCTGCCGGGCTTGTCGTGGGCCGCAGGCCCACTCCCTACAGCGAAGCACTGGACAACCTGATTCAGGAGTTGGCTCAGCTAGCGATCACGATGCTGTTCCCTCTGCTGGCGGCCGATGTGTCCTGGGCTGAACTCAGCCCACTGGGTTGGGGTGGGATCAGCTGCGTTCTCGTGCTGATGGTTGTGGTCAGACCGCTGGCGGTCGGTGTGGCCACGGTTGGTCTCCCCCTTGACTTTCAGCAGAAGCTGTTCCTTGGCTGGTTGGCACCCAGAGGAATCGTGACCGCATCGGTGGCGTCTCTCTTCGCCATTCGTCTTGAGCAGGCGGGGATTCTCGGCGCTGGCCGCCTTCAGGGTCTCGTCTTCCTGACCATTCTGATGACAGTGGGCTTGCAGGGATTGACGGCGCAACCTCTGGCGCGTTTGCTCAAACTGGTCGAACCGTCAGAAAGCTCCGAGGATTCGCAATCAGTCGAGGCAGCGACGAAGCCTGGCGAGGTCCTGGCCGATTCGAGCCAGTAATGACCATGTTGTGATCAGATCTGGACCCTGTAATCGGCCAAGCAGAGCAGCTCTGAGGGTTTTCATCACGACTCCCTTCTTCACTCCAGCTGCCTTGGCTGCGTCGGCCAGAAGGATTTTCCCAATCTCAGAATCTTCACCGCTCCAGGGATCGGCTTCGAGTTTTTCCAGCAATTGGGCGATCGCCGTTCGCGCTCCCTCAACCTCCAGCTGCTGACGTCCGTCGTCCTCCATTTCCGGGCAAAGAAAAAACGGCTCAGCCTGCTCGATACCATCCTTTAGCAGGGTGAGCGATGGTCCCAAAAGTCTGCAGAGCTCAAGGGTCCAACCAGGGCTGTCAGGCAGTGCCCAGCCCTGATCTAGCCAAAGGGGTTTGAGCTCTTGCAGCAGCGTTTCAGCAGGGAGGTCATGCAGGACCTGGCTGTTGAGCCAATTGAGCTTGTCCCAGTCGAAGCGCGCCCCAGCTTTGTTGACACGATCGAAGTCAAACACTGCCGCCGCATCTTTCAGCGTGAATCGTTCCTCCATCCCCTCGGGAACGGACCAACCCAACAGCGTCATGTAGTTGGCAATGGCTTCCGCTGTGTAGCCCATTTCGCGGAACTCATTGATGGACGTCACCCCATCCCGCTTGGACAGTTTTCGTCCCTCGGCATTGAGGATCAGAGGTGCATGGGCAAACGTTGGCAGGGGTAAATCCAGAGCTGCGTAAAGCAGCAGCTGTTTGGCGGTGTTGGCGATGTGATCTTCACCGCGGATCACATGGGTGATGTTCATGGCGGCGTCATCCACCACCACCACAAGGTTGTAGAGAGGATCTCCGATCTGATCGAACGGTGCCCGACGGGCCACCACCATGTCGCCGCCAAGGTCGGTCCCGCGCCAGCTCATGGGGCCGCGCACGAGGTCTTTCCAGCTGATTTCAGCATCGTCTTCAATACGAAAGCGGATCACCGCTTCGCGGCCTTCCGCCTGGAAGGACGCTTCTTGATCGGTCGTGAGGTTGCGGTGGCGGTTGTCGTAGCGCGGAGCCTGGTTTGCGGACTTCTGGTTCTCGCGCATGCTCTCCAGTTCGCCTTCGCTGGCGTAGCAGCGATAAGCAAGGCCGCGATCGAGCAGCGTTTGGATGGCCTTGCGGTGCTCGGTGATTCGCTCGCTTTGGATCACCGGCTCTTCATCCCAGTCGATGCCAAGCCATTGCAGGCCTTCAAGGATGTTCTGGGTGTATTCCGGCTTCGATCGCTCCTTGTCGGTGTCTTCGATGCGCAGCAGAAAACTGCCGTTCTGGTGGCGGGCAAATAACCAATTGAAAACGGCGGTTCGAGCCGTGCCGATATGAAGCGTTCCCGTGGGGCTGGGGGCCAGACGAACGCGCATCATTGCGACTAAAGTTGTTTTAACGGGACCGACGGGATTCGAACCCGCAACTTCCGCCGTGACAGGGCGGTGCTCTAACCGGTTGAACTACGGTCCCAAACCAAAACAACAACTCGGGAAATCGTCCCGCTGTAGCTGATCGGTGCCGCTTCGGCGACCCGACAAGTATCCATCGGGACCCTGCCCTCCGTCAACACCAAGAAAGGCGTTGATTGCATTTTGAAGGGTTGGACCAGACAGGAACAGCCAAAAATTTCGGATAGACAAAATCCCGGGTGTTTGCCCGGGAGAGAAGTGGTGAAACCACCAATTCAGACAAGGGGCTCAACCGTCAGGGACGGAAGCCGGCGGGTTCAATGAGACGGACCTGGTTACCGCGGGCGGTGAATTCCCTGCCCTGGTCGCTTTGAACGACCACTCGACCACCTGATTTGACGCGAATGACGCGGGCTCGAACCCAGCCAAGGGCGGCTGATTCAAGCACCTTCACAACATCACCAGGTTGAAGATCCAACTCCATGCTCAGAACCGGGAAACTGCACTAAGGGGGTCATCGGACGCGCCGTGGAGGACTCGAACCCCCGACATCAGGTTTTGGAGACCTGCGTTCTACCAACTGAACTAACGGCGCAAGGCGATGAACCCCCGACCAACAAAAAGTGTTGGTGTCTTGATTGAACGAGGCCGAAACCTCAGCGATCGAAGCGCTGCTTGACGCGAGTGGCCTTGCCCACTCGTTCTCGCAGATAAAAGAGCTTCGCCCGACGTACTTTACCGCGCCGTTCCACCTTGATGGAAGCCACTTGTGGGCTGTGGACCATGAAAACCCTCTCCACACCGATCCCTTGGAAGATCCTCCGAACGGTGATGGTTTGGTTCAGGCCCCCGTGGCGTTTTGAAATCACCACACCCTCATAAGGCTGCACGCGTTCTTTGTTGCCTTCGCTGATGCGCACACCGACTCGAACGGTGTCGCCAACAAAGATGTCCGGAAGATCGCTCTTCTGCTGCTCATGTTCGAATGCAGTGATCAGCTGCTCGGCGCTCAGCTTTTTTGCCGGAGCTGCATCAGCCTTGGTTGCAACAGCCGCGGTGGCTGTTTCGTTGCTCTCTTCGGTCACCGTGGTGTCCTTGGGGTCGGCTGCCATCCCAGCTCCGCGTTGTATCGCCAAACAATCAGCTTACCTTCCGACGCCAACGATCCATCAGAATCATTGCCCCCGTGATCAGCATCCACAGGAGTCCCAGAGCGTTCAGCAGCACAACCAGGGGTTCCAGGGTCTCTCCCAGCCACTCGCCTTCGTGCAGCATCATCAACCAATGCACCTGATCTCTTGTGCAGCCGAACCAGTCCCGCGCCAGCCTGTAAGTCACCCCAGATGTCATGGTGACCAGCAGCGGCAGCAGGACCCAAGGGGCCAGGGTTCGATGCAGTTCGCGGGCTCGCACAAGCGGGCTGGTCACCGTCCTAGATCACATAGCTATTGATAGCGTGACTGATATGGCTGGTGGTTGATGAATCTTTTCGCTGATTTGCTGTCGAACACCCATGCTCCGCGTGCCACCTCGACGGGCCCCAGGATTCAGAAACGTCGCGGCATCGAGATCAAGTCGACGCGTGAAATCAAAATTATGCGCGAGGCCAGCCGCATTGTTGCCACGGTGCTTCGCGAGGTTATGCAGAAGGTTGAGCCGGGACAAACCACCGGTGATCTTGATGCCTTCGCGGAGAAACGTATTCGCGACATGGGGGCAACCCCAAGTTTCAAGGGATATCACGGTTTCCCGGCCAGCATCTGCGCCAGCATCAACAACGAGGTTGTTCACGGCATTCCCAATTCGAAAAGGGTCATTCACAACGGCGACCTGCTGAAGGTGGACACGGGGGCTTACTTCGATGGCTATCACGGCGATAGCTGCGTCACCATCTGTGTGGGTGATGCATCTGCTGAATCAAAGACCCTCAGTCGCGTCGCACAGGAATCGCTGATGGCGGGACTATCAAAGGTCAAAGCCGGCAACACGTTGCTGGACATCGCCGGTGCGGTGGAAGATCACGTCCGCGCCAATGGTTTCAGCGTTGTTGAGGACTACACGGGCCATGGTGTTGGCCGAAATTTGCACGAAGAGCCTTCGGTGTTCAACTTCCGCACAGATGAGCTGCCCAATGTCACCTTGCGACCTGGAATGACTCTGGCGATCGAACCCATCCTCAATGCCGGCAGCAAGGCCTGCAGAACGCTGAAAGATCGTTGGACGGTGGTGACGCGCGATGGGTCGCTCTCGGCTCAGTGGGAGCACACAGTTCTGGTGACAAGCGATGGCTGCGAAATCCTTACGGATCGCGGCGATTAAGTCCTCGGCTGTAAAGCCTGCGTCCAAGTTCACTCAGGGGCATCAATAAAAAAGTAAGCGGATTGGGTGTCACAACAATCAGCCGTGCCCCCAGTCCGGCTTGAAACAAGATCTGACCGGCCACAAAGTCAGCGTTCATGATTCCGATTGGATTGAGCGTCGACCGAAACGGGCCCAGCACGAGTTTTCTCAACGTGAGCTGTGATCGTTCCCGCTCGCTACGAACAGCTCCGCGGATGCTCACCAGCTGGCCGATCAGCCGTTTGCTGACTTCGTAGCCAGGACTGACCGCCGGCTGGATCTCTGCTTCCGATGTGTTGATCCACACCTCACGAGGCCCTGTCCCGTTCTTGGCGAGCTGCTCACAGATCTGAAGCAGCCTCCAGGTGCTGAGGGCATTGACCTCAAGAGCTCTGTCTAAGGCGTCGATGCTCTGATCTCCCTGAGGGTTGATTCCGTGGTTCAAAACCAGGATGTTCAAGTTGCAGAGCGAAGGTTTCAGCTGTTGCTCCCGTCCGCAGCTCCAGTTCACCCAGTCCTTGATCGGCCCCTCCGGATGGCTCGGTGGGGTGCCGTGGGTCAATCCGGTGACCTCGGCTCCAGCCTCCTGGAAACGTCTTGCCATGGCCTGACCGAGGCTTCCTCGCACGCCGGTGATGCCGATGTGAAGTCCATTCCACTTGGACATCCCCTTGGGGGGCTGGGGCATTCCATCTGCTTGGGGCATCCTTGGAACGGAATCCTGGTGAGAGGTTGACGGGGTGTCTCAGCCTGCTCTTCTGGCGTTGTACGCGCCGTATTGCGGCGGACTCAGCGGTGAGGAGGATCTGAGCGCGGCTCTAACGATCCTGCAGTCTCAGTCGTTTGATGGTCTGCGCCCGGTTGAGGGGGCGCCGGGGCATGCTTATCGGCTGAGCTGGACCGGCGGACAGGCTCCTCTGGAGACCATCTCCTGCTGTTTGAAGTTCCCCTCCCATCCATCGCTGAATTACAGCTTTGAGCTGGTGACCCATCAGCTCGTGCGTTGGTTCATGCAGGTGGAGATTCAGGACGGCATGGACAGTGACCTTCCGGATGCGTTCTGGCAGTGGTTGCTGGTGGGCACCGAGCAAGACGACGACAGCGCCTAGATTCTCAAGTCAAACCAACGTGTCTGCGGCTGATGGGAACGACCCTGCTGATCGGATCCTGTGAGCCCTTCAGCGGCAAATCGGCCCTGGTGCTTGGGATCGCTCAACAGCTCAGCAAGGCGGGCCAGTCGATCCGTTTTGGCAAGCCTCTTGCCACCAGCCTCGACTGGGATCCCAACAAAGGCCCGTTGCCCCAGCCGCTGATCGACGATGACGTTCGTTTTGTCGGCAACACATTGGGGCTGAGTCCGGATCAGTTGCTGCCTTCATTGCATCTGCTGTCTCACACCACAGCCACCCAGCGATTGGGCCAGGGGGATCTGACGGCGGGGTCCGGCATGGACTTGATGCGCAGTCAGATCGACTCAGACGATTCACTCACGTTGCTGGAGTGTGCCGGGAGTCTCCAGGAAGGCCTTCTTTACGGCCTCAGCCTGCCCCAGTTGTCCGAGGAGTTGGATGCGTCGGTGGTGCTTGTGCACCTGTGGCAGGACAGTTGCAGTGTCGATGCTCTGTTGGCTGCCAAGCAGATGCTCGCTGATCGCTTGGTGGGGATTGTGCTCAATGCCGTCACTCCCGATGAGGTGGAAAGCCTGGAGCGCCAGGTGGTGCCTGCGCTGGAGAACCTCGGACTGCCGGTGTTCGGCGTGATGCCGCGGTCACCACTGCTGCGCAGCGTCACTGTTGGAGAGTTGGTGCGCCGTCTCGAAGCGCGCGTCATTTGTTGCGCCGAGCGTCAGGAATTGTTGGTGGAGACGCTCAGCATCGGTGCCATGAATGTGAATTCGGCCATGGAATTCTTCCGTCGCCGTCGCAACATGGCAGTGGTGACCGGGGCTGATCGAACCGATATTCAGTTCGCCGCTCTTGAGGCGTCCACGCAGTGCTTGATCCTCACCGGTGCCGGGGAGCCCCTGCCGCAACTCATCAGTCGCGCAGAGGAACTCGATGTTCCGCTGTTGAAGGTTGAGCACGACACTCTCTCGACGGTGGGAGTCATTGAGCAGGCTTTCGGGCATGTGCGTCTGCACGAGGCGGTCAAGGCCACATATGCCTTCCGTCTTGTGGAAGAGCACTGCGATCTCGATCGTCTGTTCCAGGCTCTCAACCTGCACGTTCATACAGGCTGATCATTGCTAGCGTCCGTGCAAGTCCGGCCGCGGGTTCTCCTTGGGTCAGTCACTGGATCTTCCGGCCCTTGATCGGGTCGACACCCTGGCCCAAGAACTCGCACTCCTGCAGGACAAGGGCAAGCGGAGGATCGCGATTCTTGGCAGTCGGCATGTCCCGATTGTTGCTATCCATCTTGTTGAGCTAGTGGCTCGGTCCCTGGCCCAGGAAGGCCATGCCTTAATCACATCAGGGTCACAGGGCGTTAACGCGGCTGTGATCCGCGGTTGCCTCGAGGTCAACTCTGCTCAGCTCACTGTTCTGCTCCCTCAGAGCCTCGATCGTCAGCCTCCTGAAATTCGCGACCTTCTCGATCAGGTCTTGCATCTGGTGGACAAGCCGGAGCAGGATGATCTGCCCTTGCCCATGGCCAGCAGTCTTTGCAATCAGGAGATCATCAGCCGTTGTGATCAGCTGATTTGTCTGGCATTTCATGACAGTGAAACATTGCTGGCCAGCTGCCGCACCGCCGAAGATATGGGGAAGGTGGTGAGTTTGTTGTATTTTGATTAACAGTTCGTTAGAGATTTTTGGAAGCCCATACACACACATTAAGCCTTTAGTGCCCGATTAAATAATCCAAAGGTTTGTTGAGTAGGGCATTTTCAGGGTAAAGATTGAAAGGCTGTAGAGAGATGAATGCAAGCCATCGCTGGCGTGCCCTTGATTTTGGGCATTCCCTCTCAAATGCAATAACTTCATTATGCTTATTGAAAAAATGAAATAAGCACTTGATTTCATGCGTGTGAATACTCAATTTGTTAATCGTTGGAATGATCTTAGATTATTGCAATGGCTTTCGGGCAGGGAGGGTTTATTAATTAAGAGACTGGCAGAAAGGTATTGAGCGTTGTTCCCGACAGCGATCTAGACACTCTGAATAATGTCAATTATGAAAGCGAATTAAAGGGCAGCTTGCGGGGGGCTCAACGTTGTTACGCAAAACGGTTCTCGATGATATCGCAGAGTGGTTGATCCCTGAAGCCGGAGGCCTTGAACTCTTGGCTTGATTATTTGGGCCACTTCCCTTCGGTATTAATCACTTTAAGGCTGCTTTTGATAAAAGCGTACTGCGGAATGTTTGTCGTCAGCCAGGGGTTCGGCCCTTTGTTGATTAAGAACACAGCCCCGTGATTTCCATCAAGACTGATGATGGAAAGGGAGACGGCGCCGTTGCCCGTTCCTGAGTGGAACAGGTAACCGCCCCTTGCTTTGGCGTCTGCGTCGCGGTTGCCGAGTTCAAATCCCAGGCTGCGGTTCGCGGTGGAACTGGGGATGCTGAGCTGAACGGCCAAAGGTTGATCAATCAACGGGTGGCCGGAGTTCAGCGCTTTCGTGAAGGCGAGCTTGAATCGGGCCAGATCGCTTGCTGTGCTCCACATCAAACCGGTGGAGAGGATGGGATGCCGCATCGGTGCTCTCCCGTGGGGTTTCCCGTCAACGTCATAGGGGATGGCGATCGTGCTGGTGTCGTTGAGAAAAAAGGTGTTGTCAAAGCTGGTGTCGTCCATGCCGGCTGGTGTGAGCACCAACTCCTGCATCAAGCTGGGGAAGGCTTGTTGGCTGATGGATTCCAAGGCGGGCTGCAGCACCGTGTAACAGCCGTTGCAGTAGTTGAAGCGTGTCCCAGGGACTCGCTCAACGGTGAGCGGTTGGTTGTTGGCAGGTGGCATTCCGCGCAGCACCTGTTGCAGGGTCGGCAGTGGTTCCCCAGGCCCGCAGCAGCCGTCGGGGTAGGGATTGCTCAAACCGCCGGTGTGGTTCAGCAGCATGCGGAAGCTCACCGGCACCTTTTTGGTGTAGTTGTTCTCGGGAATCGTCCAACCCGTCAGGTAACGGTTGACGGGTTCATCCAGAGCAATCTCCTTGGCGGCAAGGAGTTTGACCGTGGCCAGCGCGGTGAGGGTCTTGGTGATCGACTGGGCCTGAAAAAGGGTGTCGGCCGTGACCGGTCGACCACTGGCCAGGTTCGCCAGGCCAAAGCCCCGCGCCCAGGCAATCCGGCCGTTTTCGATCACGGCGATGGAAGCGCCAGGAATGTCGTGCTCCTTGCGCAGCGTTTCGATGCCCTGCTGCAAGGGAGTCAGCGATGTCGATGCGTTAGCTGATGCCGGCACCCCAAGTACAAGACCCAAGAAAGCAAAGGTTGAAAGCCATCCGAATGCGTGCTTCTGTTTGCGGTGCATGCCAATCCCTTCACGCTGAGCTGAAAGCTAGGTATCAGAAAGATATTCAGCTGCTGATCAGTGCTTTGATCCCCTCGCTGTAAAGGATGCCTGTGCAGAACAGACCGCTGGCCCAGCAGAGGCCGCGCGCAGGTGGCACATTGCCGACATAGGCAGCGATGTAAGCCAAGCGAAGGGCAGGCTGCGCGAAAGCGGCAATCACAGCTGTTGTCGGGAGTGAAGCTCCCTGGATCACGGCCAGCAGAGCCAGAAGAGCCGCTGGAGCGTGCAGGGTGAATGCTTCGAAGCTGTTCTGGTGAGCCCAGCTGGCGCGTTTCCCCCAGGCTGGGTATCGCTCGAACATGGCCCGGGGCGCTGCCATGTCTTTCATTTCGAAGTTGGCTGCCGATCGTGCTGCGCCGAGCGGCAGGATGCTCGCAACCACACTACCGCCTGACAGCACGAGGGACCAGGCAAACGGTGCCGCAGGCGTGGCGGTGAACATCTGCAGCAGCGACATCGAAAAGTTTCTTGACCGGCGCCTTTCTAAGGTGAAGCCCTGAAGGAACGCGAGTCATGGCAAGCACCTACTCATTTGATGTTGTTTCCGATTTCGACCGGCAAGAGCTGGTCAATACTCTCGACCAGGTGCGGCGGGATGTGGGGAATCGTTATGACCTCAAGGATTCGAACACCGAAATTGAACTGGAGGAAACTGAGCTCGTCATCACCACGGCCAGTGATATGACCCTTCAGGCGGTGGAGGATGTGCTGCGAACAAAGGCCACAAAGCGCAACCTCTCTCTGAAAATCTTTGATTTTCAGACTCCTGAAACCGTTGGTGGAAACCGGGTGAAGCGGGTGGTGAAGCTTCGCAAGGGTCTCAGCCAGGAGATCGCCAAGAAGCTCAGCAAGTTTGTGCGTGATGAGCTCAAAAAGGTGACTGTGGCGATTCAGGGGGAAAGTGTTCGCATCACCGGAAAGAACAAGGATGATCTGCAGGCGGCCATTCAGCTCGTGAAGAGCAAAGAGGATGATCTGGATGTTCCGCTCCAGTTTGAGAACTATCGCTGAGCTGAGGTTCTGCCAGTCACGCTGCGAGACGATGTTCCAGCGGCGTGAAATCCCAGCCAATCGGGGATTCAACCGGGTTTTGTTCCCGATGGTCATTCACAAGATCTTCGATTTCCTGGCTTGCATCGCAGTACGCCAACCAACCCGTCATGCGGCGTGGATTGGCACGACCCCGTTTGTCGATGGCCCGATCAACCGTGACGCCTTCGGTTTCGGCCTGCTCGAAAGCGCTCAGTAGCGGGATGCGGGCCTTCAGAACCGTGATGTCGAAGCCTTGAAGCAATTCAGTGGCCTGATCTGCACTGGCTTCCTTGCGTGCATCAACTTTGACAAGCAGTGCTGCATAAGGAATTTGGTATTGATTCAGCATCTGCGACATCTCAACGGTTAACTCAATGGAGCGGCTTTGTGTGGTGGTCGGAAGAAGAATGAAGTCGGACCCTTCAACCAGATTTTTCAACTCTTCATCGTTGCTACTGGCCTGTCCATCGGTCACGACGATCTCTGCCGCCCGAGTTGCTTTTGCTGCGGCTTCAATCGGCACGACGGGGCATGGCAACAGTCCTCTCGCGCCGTAAGCCGTTGCCGAGCGATTGCGGTCTGCATCAACAAGGATCACCCTTTTTTGCTTTTGACTCCAGCCCGCCGCGATATGCACGCTGCTGCATGTTTTGGCGACACCACCTTTCTGTCCAAAAACAGTGATGAACATCGCGCTATTGATGATGAATTATCTGAAGCATCGCGTTCTTTATCTGAAAAGCAACTGCTGGAGCATGTTCAGGCTTGGCAATCGATCTGCTGTTGACCCATTTATTTGTCGATAACGTTGAGTCGATCCCATCAACTCTCGCGACAGATGGATAAGGACGCAGCCTCTCGGATGATTGACGAGATGCAAAGCCGGTTTCCTGGGCTTACCCCTGAGCTGGCCACTCAGACAATTCTTGTGGAGTCGTTGCGGGTCTGTCGTTCGGTCATGGACTTAACCCGTCTGCCGGTGGATCCTCAGGTGCTCAACCGACTTCGGGAACAGGGGGTGCTCGAATCCGACGAGTGGCTGCGTCTCATGGGAATGCTCGATCCAGCTGCCGCCGCTCAGGACAAGATCCACTGAATGGTTCAGTCCCGACGGGCGTCGATGATGCGGGCAAGTTCCAGGACGTAGCCGGCTGTACACCAGCGGCCGTGGCTGCGACCCTTGTTTTCAGGGTCGGAACGAATTTCTGCTGTTTCTGCCATCAGCAGATCGAGTTCTGCCTGCGGAAGGTCATAGAGCTCCTGCAGCTCCACTTCTCGGTTGAGCAAGTGGCTGCGGAACCATTTGCGTGTCTGTTCCTGAGCAGGGATGTCGCTGGGCATGCTGTGTCGTGATGCATCGCATGCCATTCTCCCGGCCATGAAGGAGCTCAGCTGGACGCAGTTTGATCAGGCTGTTGCAGTACTGGCGAAGCGGTACTCCGCGATTTCGATAACAGGCATCTATGGGGTCCCCAGGGGCGGTCTCTGCTTGGCGGTGGCACTCAGCCATGCCTTGCAACAGCCGCTGCTTTCCGATCCAGTACCTGATGCTCTGATCGTGGACGATGTCTATGAAACAGGTCGGACGCTTCAGGCTTTGCATGCTCGCTGCCCCAATGCCCGATTCGCTGTTTGGGTCAGTAAGTGCCCGCCGTTGTGGTGGCAGGCAGCAGTGGTCACGGAGCATTCGGAATGGCTTTTGTTCCCCTGGGAGAATCGGGCGCAGGCCATGGCCGATGAGCTCTCTTATCAGAACTCACGTCAGGGGCGCCGATGAACTTCCGAACGATTTATCTCGCTTCTCCCTATGGCTTTTCAGCCCAGTGGAAGCGGCTGCTGCTGCCGGAGTTCGTCAAGGCTCTGGAATCGCTCGGGTTGGAGGTGTGGGAACCGTTCGCTCGCAATGGTCAGGTGGACCTGGCGGAGTCGGGCTGGGCCTACCGCGTGGCTCAACGCGATCTTCAGGATGTGCGTGATGCCGACGCCTTCTTCGCGATCGTCAATGGAACGCCGCCCGATGAAGGTGTGATGGTGGAACTGGGTGTTGCGATCGCTCTCGGCAAGCCTGTCTTTCTGTTCCGCGATGATTTCCGCCGATGCACGGATTCGGAGCAGTACCCGTTGAATCTCATGCTGTTCGCAGGCTTGCCTGCTGAAGGTTGGGAGCAGTTTGTTTTTGGCGATTTGACCGAGATCGTCGACCCCGACAAGGCTTTGGCTCGCTGGGCTCACTCGAGTTGAGAGCCTTCCGGCAAGACTTGCTTGAGCAATCGATGGCCCACACCGTCGATGTGAATTCTGGCCTCCAGAGGAAGCAGTTCCTGCATAACTTGACGGCAGGCTGCGCAGGGTATGCGTGAGGCGGGCGAAGTGTCACTTTGAGCATTAACACAGCTCAAAGCAAGTTCAATCGGACGTTTGACCTGGCTGATGGCGGTGAACAGTGCGAAGCTCTCCGCGCAGATCGTCAGTCTATAGCTGAAGTTTTCTGCAGCCCTTCCGTGAAAGTTTGAGTAAGGGCAATGGGCCCTTGGGGCCGCCATACGAGCACGCAACAGCAGAGATTCACCCCTGCTAACGGCAGCGACCTGTTGCTGTTTCCTGAAGGGTGTTCAGGGTTCGGGTTCCATTCGCTTCGGTGAGCCTCGATTATTGGTTGAGTTCAAAATTCAAGCGACTGTGGATGGTCAGCTCACCTCTGACAATCACAATCGAATTAGTCGATGTGTGTTTTGCATTTTTTGCATCCTCTAATTCAAGTAGCCCTAAAGGAGGGAGCATCGAATGACCAGTTGTAAGTGATCTTCGAAGGATCATCTTGGTCGACCCCTGGACTGCTGAAGCGATCGACAAGAGTGGTGATCCTGCTGTCGACAACTGTGCGGGGCTCGATAAAAGGCACTGAGCCTTGATGCAGAACGAACTGTTGATGTTTCAGTTCACGGATGCCTGCTATCGGCTGATAAGACCACCCACTGTTAACCATCTGAATGGTGCAAACCAGAGGAGTGGGGGGTGGCAAATCGGCCAGCACAGGGTCTTAATCAGGCCACAGCCGCGAAGCTTTCGCGGAAGGCGTTGATCGTCGCTTCGATGTCTGCGTCGGAATGAGCTAACGAGGTGAAACCTGCTTCGAAGGCAGATGGGGCGAGATAGACCCCTCTTTCGAGCATGGCGCGATGCAGTTTGCCGAAACGCTCGGCATCCGTTGTCTTTGCTTCCTCTAAGTTCCGGACTGGACCCTTGCAGAGGAAGAAGCCGAACATCGCACTCACGCTGCCGGCCGTGATCGGCAGCCCTGCGGTCTGCGCTGCCTCCTGGATACCGGCAACCAATTTCTGGGTGGTGGCCGTGAGTTTGTCGTAGGCGCCGGGCTGCTTGAGCAGTTCAAGGGTCTTGATACCAGCGGTCATCGCCAGCGGATTGCCACTCAGGGTGCCTGCCTGGTACATCGGCCCCGCGGGGGCAACCATCGCCATGATGTCGGCTCGGCCGCCATATGCGCCAACGGGGAGGCCGCCTCCGATCACTTTGCCCATCGTGGTGAGGTCAGGTGTGACCCCGAAATGGGCCTGGGCGCCGCCGTAACTGATGCGGAAACCAGTCATCACTTCATCAAAAACAAGCAGGGCGCCGTTCTCCTTTGTGAGTTCGCGCAATCCCTCGAGGAAGCCGGGTTCCGGCTGAATGAACCCCGCATTGCCAACAATCGGTTCGAGGATCACACCCGAAATGGCATCGGGGTTTTCGGCGAACAGGGCCTTGACTGCCTCCAGATCGTTGTAAGGGGCGGTGAGGGTGTTGGCAGTGGTGCTCCTTGGCACACCAGGGGAATCGGGCAGTCCCAAGGTGGCCACGCCAGACCCTGCCTTGACCAGGAACATGTCCGCGTGGCCGTGATAGCAACCCTCGAACTTGATCACTTTGTCGCGACCGGTGAACGCTCGCATCAGACGGAGGACAGCCATGCAGGCCTCGGTGCCGCTGTTCACAAAGCGAACCATCTCCACGCTGGGGACAGCATCGATCACCATCTCCGCCAATGTGTTCTCCAGAGCGCAGGGCGCTCCGAAGCTGGTGCCCTTTTCAATCGCCTCTTGAAGAGATGCGATCACCTCGGGATGGGCATGGCCGCAGATGGCTGGTCCCCAACTGCCGATGTAGTCGATGTATTTATTCCCGTCCACGTCCCACGCGTAGGGGCCCTTGACCCGGTCGAATACGAGGGGTTGGCCGCCCACCGATTTGAACGCACGCACCGGGGAACTGACACCTCCGGGCATGAGGCTCTGGGCTTCATCGAAGATGGCCTGGGAGCGGGTGGTGTTCAACGCGGGTGTTGTCACGGGAACCGACGCCAAGGGGGGCTGATACAAACCGTGCAACATCCTGACCCAGGATTGCCCGCTTCCGTCAGCCAAGTATCTCGAACGCATCGGATGACACCGATTGTCTTTCCGGTGTCTATGGATCTGAATACAGAGCGTTGTCCGTGACTAGCCAGCGCTGGAGTGGGATCTCCGCCTTCAACTCCCTCCGCGATTTGTCGTCGCTGAACGTCAGGAGCCCCTTAGTTACGACTGTGACGGTCTGACTCCGGAACGTCACATTCCGCCGATAGCGGTGCTGACGGAGACCATCAAAGAGAGGTCAGCGGTGCTCCGCTGCGGCCATCGCCCAAGGATTTCCTTCGTCGCGGCGGGGCGCTCGACTGAAACAGGACCTTCAGACGAAGAGGGCATCACCAGAAGCGTCATCGTCCTCAGCGGGCGGCCAGTCGATCTCCACGCTCACCGGGGCATGGTCGCTGGGTTGGGTGTTGCCGCGCACCTGTTTGTGGATGATGCAACTCCGAGCCAGACCCATCAGCTCTTCACACAGGTAGATGTGATCGATCCGCCAGCCGCGATCCATGTCCCAGGCTCCGGTGCGGTAGTCCCACCAGCTCCAGTGGCCTGCATCCGGCTCAAACACGCGAAAAACGTCCGCAAGACGATCACCCAAAGCGGCTTTTAATGCACCACGTTCAGCCGAAGTGGCCATGATCCCGCCGCTTAGCCGCTCTGGATCGTGAATATCCCGATTCTCAGGGGCAATGTTGAAGTCCCCCACCATGCAAAGCGGCTCACCCCTTTCTGACTGAGCTTCGACGTAGCGCTTGAGGCAAGCCAACC
The DNA here is from genome assembly GCA_003211235.1 of Synechococcus sp. AG-673-B04. Lineage (GTDB taxonomy): Bacteria > Cyanobacteriota > Cyanobacteriia > PCC-6307 > Cyanobiaceae > Parasynechococcus. The sequence continues at coordinate 8,926 of QCTG01000014.1, read as the reverse complement.
AAGAGAGTTTGTACTGATACTTGTCCGAATTCACGCTTGAGCCGTTGGGCACGTAAAGGTTGACCACACGCACCCCATCCAGCAGGGCACTGATCACCCGCTTTTGTTGATTTAACTGATCGGCATCCGCGTCATTCGGCAGCTCGCCAAGAAAGCCGAAGCGAACGTCTTCAAGGGGCTCGCGGCTCAGCAGGGCAACGCCGTTGTACGACTTTTGCCCATGGATCTGGACGTTCCATCCCGCAGTCTCAAAGGTTGCGGCTGGGAACAGAGGGTCGTCAACTTTGGTCTCCTGCAGGCACAACAGATCGGGCTGGACCGTTTCGAGCCATGACAGCACCTGCTCCAGCCGGGTGCGCACAGAATTGACGTTCCAAGTGGCGATCTGCACAGTTGAGCCTTATCCGAAGGTGACGATTAGCATCGCCGCACGATTTCGACGCTGATGTCTCCTCGTTCCGCGGCCGTTGTTCTGACCCTCATCGCGACACTCTTTTTCGGAGTGGAGCGAGCGGTTGCTCAGATTGATCCCGTGTACCAGAACCCAGAGGACCAGGACATTTTCGGAAACGGGACCGATGGCGGATCCGGGACGATTTTGGATGCGACCAATCCAATGGATCTGATCAACCGCTTGCGGAAGTCAGAGTCCATGAACGATGCCACTCCGCCGTCGGATGCCATCGATGCTGCCTTGAAAAATTTTCAGCAGGAGACTCCCTAGAGCTTCGAAGTCAGATGAGTGGGCCGCTGTCTCGAGGCTTGAAGGCCCCATCGTGCTCCAACGGCATCGATCAATGGGTCTTCCACCCCCTCAAGCCCCCTTCGACGCCGCGCTTCATGCAGTAGGACCTGAATGTCATGGGTATGTCCCTGCTCGCCACGGAGCATCTCTAGGGCCAGGACAGATAGCGCATCACCGGTTGTTTCCGCTGCCAGCTGGCGATAGAACACTGCCGCTTGGTCTTGCCGGCCTTGCTGAATCTTCAGGTCTGCCATGAGCAGCCCAACAAGGGTGCGCTTCCCCGCTGGCAATGCCTGGAACTTTTTCTGCAGCCAAACTGTTGCCTCACTGCTTCGGCCCTGCTGGAGATCAACCAGAACCCACATCTGCATCACACCGGGATGGTTTGGATGAAGCGACAGCAATTGATCCAGCTCACGGAGCGCTGTCTCCGGGGCTCAAGTTTGGCGGAGCAGGTCGGCCATGAGCAGCGAAAGTGGAATTTGATGGGGCTGATCGACCAGTAATGGACTCAGCACCCGTCGCGCTTCTTCCAGGCGTCCAAGCGATAGAAGTCGCTCCATAAGCCAAGGGTGATCACGACCGGACAGTTCTCCGCTGTGCATCCGGTTCAGAAGCTCGGTGACCTGTTGATCAGCGGCAATCCCGTTGCCCGTTTCCGCACTCTTTGATGCCAGTGAGCTTGCGGAAAGCCAGCCGGCAACAGCGGCCGAAACCAGTGCTGTACTCAACACCAGACTGCGGCGTGGCTTGGGCATTTCCGCTTGATTTCTGGCTTCATTCTGAGAAGCAATGACTGCGCTGGCTACAGTCGTTGGGTGGGCTTTTGAATTGCCCGGACTCCTCAATCAATGCGCAATCACCCTATTTCTCCGGTTACAGAACCCTTGCAGTACCGGGCCATTGGTGTGGTGCGTGGCATCTACAAACCGACCGATGCAGAACAACTCACGCGAGGTGTTCTGGTCGATGCGGATGGCCAGGAAATCGAGGCGGTGGTCCTGGGTCGGGTGCTGACTTTGATGCGGCGCCATCTGGCTATGGACGAGCCCCACTTATGGGTGACTTATCCACGCTGTCGTGAAAGCGACCATCTCCATCTGCAGATCGCCGGTGTTTGGGAGCCCAGCACGCTGTCTCCTGATCAAAGCGATGCTGACGACACCCTCCCTGAGGGCGATGACTTCTTCTCCATCCGTGGGGAACTGATCTTCACCAAGCCAGAGAGTGGCGAACTGGTGGTCAAAGTTCGCCAGCAGGCCAGGGCTGACGGCCAGAGGCCACTGCCCTTCAAGTTGCAGATCAATGGTGAACTCCCCCTGGAACATCTGCGTCATTTCGTCAGCCTGGATGTGCGCCGTTCCGGTCAGGAGCTGCATCTGGAATCCCATGAAGTGATCGCACCGATGCCAACCCGAGGTGGCAAGTCCAAGAGTGGTCGTGGTCGGGCTCCAGCGGGTAGTCGCGGCTGATGGCAGACGCCGGTGAGGGGTCAACAGGTGCCTTGCGAGCAGGACTAGTTGTTGCAGGTATCACCGGCCTGGGTGCATTTGGCCCCGTCTTGGGGATCTCAGCGGCCTGGATCGTCGTTGCCGTTGGCGGTGGTCTGGTTTTGCTGAGCGTTGATGCCGCCACATGGCAGGGCATGGGTGGTCATGTCATGGCGGAAGCCCTACCGGGCGGTGAGGGTCGCTTGCGTCGCATCGCCGTGCATGAGGCCGGACATGTCTTGATCGCAGAGCAGGAGCAACTGCCCGTTGAGCGCGTGATGGTCGGCACCCTCGCTTGCCTCAAGGCGGGACTGCGCAGCTGTGGTGCCACGGAATTCACGGTTCCGGAAAGTGTTCGAATGCCCCTGGAGGATCTGCGCCGCTGGAGCCGTGTGCTTCAGGCGGGGATTGCTGCCGAGACCGTTGTGTATGGCCAGGCTCGTGGTGGAGCTGACGATCGGGCCTTGCTTGGTCAGCTCTGGGGGTTGTCGGGTCATGACGTTCAGACGGCTCAACGGGAGCAGAGGCGCGCTCGTCGTGAAATCGAGCAGGCGTTGCGTCAGGGCCGATCGGCTCTTGATCAGCGTGCCGATGCGCTGCTGACGGAGGCACCTCGCCTGGGGCGATGACATCTGCGCCGGTCTCATCCCTGCATATCGACTGCCCGACTGGGCTGGCGGGGGACATGCTTTTGGCTGCGCTGTTCGATCTTGGGGTGCCGATGGCTGTAGTCCATGATCCACTGCATCAGCTCGGGCTCAGTGAGCTAGTCCACCTTGACCTCACGGAAGCTCGAAGTGGCGGCCTGCGAGGGCAAAGGCTGAGTGTGAGAGGGCTTGAGCCTGATCCTCCCCACCGTCAGTGGGCTGACATCCGCCAGCGGATTGTCGATACGGCGCTCAACTCCCATCTCAAGGCCCGAGTTCTTGCCGTGTTCACGGCCCTGGCGGAGGCCGAGGCTCGGGTGCATGGCTGCGGTGTCGAAACAGTGCACTTCCACGAAGTCGGGGCTATCGATGCGCTGGTGGATGTCGTGGGTGTTTGTGCTGCAGTGACCTATCTTTCTCCTACGCACCTGTCTTGTGATCCACCCCCGGCAGGTCGCGGCAGCGTGCGCACGGCCCATGGGTTGTTGCCAGTGCCGGTGCCGGCGGTCCTCGAGCTCGCCAGGACCCATGGGGTCCCATTGCGGCAGGACACAGCCCTACCGGAGGGAGAGCTCACCACTCCAACTGGATTGGCGCTTGTGGGGGTGCTCGCCGATAGCTTCAACCCACCATCAGTGTTTACGCCAGCGGCCATTGGTATCGGCCTGGGACACCGCCAGCTGGACCGACCCAATCTCGTGAGGCTCTGCCTCAGCTACGACGAAAAACGGAACGCCGCGATTGCCCCGCGTTGGCAACCCCTGGTGGTGCAGGAAGCATGGATCGACGACGCTTCCCCTGAAGATGTTGCACTTTTGGTGGATCAGCTGCGCGCCGGTGGAGCTGTGGATGTGGCCTGTCATCCCCTACAGATGAAAAAGAGCCGCGCGGGTCTGGCGATCACGGCTCTGATGCCACCTGGACTTGCGGAGTCATTGCGCGAGATCTGGTGGTCCGCGGGTTCGAGCATCGGTTTACGGGAGCGCTCCCAGGGGCGCTGGCTGCTGCCCCGACGTAGTGGATCGTTGCGTACACCCTGGGGGCGGCTGCGTGCCAAGCAGGTGCAGAAGCCAGATGGCCATTGCAGTGTGAAGCCTGAAGCTGATGATCTGCAAAATCTCATCAAGACCAGTGGTTGCACTGTGGAGGAGTTGCGACAGGCCGCAGCTGCCGCGGAGTTTGAGACTTCAGAGCCCTGGAGCTGGTGATGCCTCGGCTGCCCAAGCCCAAGCACTGGATCACGGCCGCCAGCCTGGGCTTCATCGCCGTTGCTCTTGTCCAGCAGGGCGATCAGTTACGCCTGATCCACCTGGATCGAACCGGTTGGGGCTGGTTGTTCCTCGCCCTGCTCCTGACCGCTGTCAGCATCTTGATCAATGGATTGGCCTGGAAAGAGTTGATGCGGTGGCTGGGGCATCGGCCTCAGGGTGTTGCTCTCGTGCCGTTGTTCGTGCGCAGCAATCTGCTCAAGTACCTTCCCGGGGGCATCTGGCACCTGGTGGAACGGGTGCGTGTTTTGCGTCCGCAGATCGATGCCGGCCCCGCCTTGGCAGGAGTGATCCTTGATCCGCTGTTGATCGTGGCCGCCGCCTCTCTGCTGCTGATGTTCGGGGGTTGGCAAAACGGTCTGCTGCTGCTGGCTCCTGTTCCGCTGCTGCTCCTGATGTTGCCCCGTTGCCGCGAACCGATTCTGCTGCGACTGGAGCAGGCCAAGGCCCGGCAGCTGGAAGCTGCCGGAACAGGTTCTCTCCATCTTTCGGGTTCATCGCGTGATGGTGGCCCCTGGGGGGCACTGGTTATCGAGCTTGTTTTTGTTCTGATCCGGTTCAGTGGCTTCGCCTGCTGCCTGATGGCTTTCGGCATGTTTCCTCCAGCCCCGAACATCTGGTTGGCCGCCTTCTCGATGGCCTACGCCGCAGGGTTGGTTGTTCCCGGTGCCCCAGGAGGTCTGGGTGTGTTTGAGGCGACTCTTCTGCTGCGTCCGGGAGACGGAGTGGCGGAGGCACCGCTGCTCGCGGTTGTGCTCAGTTACCGATTGATTTCCACCGCAGCGGATGTGTTGCTGGCGGCTGGCGTTTCATTGCAGAACCGTCTGAACCCAACGCTGCCTTCCTTGGATTGATCGACCCGCTGAACGCAGATCCAGAGGATTTATCGTTTCTGGGCAGGAGGCTCAAGTGTTGGCACGAGAGCCAAGGATGCGATCAAACCCAGTACCAGAATCATCAAGGCAGGCAGCATTGCTTCAGCAAGGCGCTCGTCGCCTGCGTACTGATAAACCCGAACCGAGAGGGTGTCGAAGTCGAAGGGCCGAAGCGCGAATGTGAGCGGCAGCTCCTTCACTGTGTCTACGAAAACCAGCAGCAATCCCACCGTGATCGGTCCTCGCAGAAGTGGCAGGTGGACATTCTTGAGCACCTGTGGCCACTGAAATCCCAGTCCAGTTGCGGCTTCATCCAGGCTCGGGCTGATGCGCTCCAAGGCTGCATCGAGCCCTCCTTTGGCCACTGCGAGGAAGCGGTCGCTGTAGCCCCAGAGGAGCAGCACAACCGGAGCCAGCTGCCACGGAGCACCAGTGAGCAGCAGGGCCAGAGCCAGTACGGTGCCTGGAATGGCATAGCCCGTGCCAGCAAGGAAGGTGAGGCTCTGGAGCCAACGCGCGTCGCTCCAGCGCTTGGCGATAGCAAGTAACAAGGCAATGCCGACAGCAAGCACAGCAGCGCTGAGACCCAGCAACAGGCTGCGGAGGCTCAGGTTGAACAGGTCGTCGTTGAAACCGCTTCCCAGTTGATCCAGGTTGGTGACCATCCATACAAGCGGGGTCCCTAGCGTGAACAGGGGGGGCAGCAGTGCCAGCAGTTGAGCTGTGGCGGCACGGATGCCATGCAACTTCCAGGTGGTTGCGTCAACGCCTGCGACCCCGTCGCTCCAGCGACGACTGCGACGGCGCAGAATCCGTTCCGTCATCACCAGGGCCAGGACGATGACAAGCGTGATCAGAGCCAGGCCGATCGCCCTGGTGGGATTCCCCTCCGCCTGCCAGGTCTCAAGGATTCCGGCTGACAGGCTCGGAATGCCAAGCAGTTGCACGGCACCGAGCTCGTTGATGGTCTCCATCCCCATCAGGGCCACTCCGGCACCGATGGCCGGAGCTGCAATGGGCAGTGCGACACGTCTGAAAGACGCCCAGGGACCAACTCCCAGGCTCCGGCAGGCTTCAAGCTGTCGGCGACTGCCAACGGAAAAGCTCTCTGTTGTCAGCAGGAAGACATAGGGATAGGTCGTCAACGCCATCACGACGATGCCCCAACCCATGCCGTAGACGCGCCATCCCTCCCGGGTCGACAGATCCACCAGAGTTGCGGAGAGCAGATAAGCAGGGGTGGCCAGAGGGATCAGTTGGGCTATGCGCAGCCATCGACGACCTGGGAAGCGGCAGTTGGATAGCAGCCAGCCGTTGGTCGCTCCCAGGATGGTTCCTACAAAAGCTGTTCCCAGCAGGAGTTGAATGGTGCCCTGGACCATCAGGGGGCCATCAGAGCTCAGTCCGGAGCCTTCCTGATTGAGCGACCCCGCCATCTCGATAACCAGGGTGCCCAGGGGCCAGATCGCAAGCAGGGCGATCAACGCTGCGCCGATCACCAGAACGGAACGACTGATGTTGGAACGCCACTCTCCAAGAAGCGATCCGAATGATCCACGCGATCTATTCTGCATCGCTGCATTCACTCGAAGCTTCAGTTCAGTTTGGCAGTGTCTTGAGGGTTGCAGTCCAGGACGAGCTCGAAATTACCTGGGCTGAATGCATGCTCAACCGGGCTGATTCGTATCGCTCAACGCTGCACAATTGCGTTGATTCAGGGCTATTGATTCTCGCGATTGTGTGATCTGCGATGTTGCTCAGTTGTTCCAGGCACAGTCACTTCTCAGGCCAGCAAGGAGGCTCAATGGTGTCGTGGTTTGTTGATGAGATGGAACAGCCATTGCCTTTGTCAACTGTGTTGGCAGCTATTTGCGTTGGTATGGGTCTTGGCGGAACCCTGATTCAAGTCATGATTCGGCTGTTTCCTGGCTGATCAGAGGGCACGGCGCGGATTAAATCTTACGCTCAAGCTAATCATTTAATACGTCCAGTCGAAGCCGTAATTCACAAAAATGGAATATTTGAAAGATTTGTTTTGTCTGCAGGCTCAACGGTTGGTCTGAACGGTGTGTGGCACCGCTACAGCAACTCTGCTGAGGCCTGGACACTTCGCGGAGTCGATCTTGAAGTTGCTCCCGGAGAGCTGGTTGGATTGCTGGGGCCCTCAGGTTGTGGAAAAACAACTCTGCTTCGTCTCATTGCAGGCTTTGAGAGGCCTGAACATGGCTCAGTTCAGTTGGGGCAGCAGTTGGTGGCTGGTGATGGTGCCTGGTTGGCACCGGAGCGACGCGGTGTTGGCATGGTTTTCCAGGATTACGCCCTTTTCCCCCATCTGAATGCATGGAGGAATGCTCGCTTCGGTCTTTCTCGGGGGAAGGGCGACGAGCGTGTGGCCTGGTTGTTTTCACTGCTGGGACTTGAGGGGCTGGAACAGCGTTATCCCCACCAACTCTCGGGTGGACAGCGCCAGCGTTTGGCAATGGCGCGTGCTTTGGCCCCATCGCCCAGGGTTGTTCTGCTTGACGAACCTTTTTCAAGCCTGGACGTAGAAGTTCGTCTCCGACTGCGCAGTGAACTCTCCGCAGTTCTGGAGGCCTGCGACGCAAGTGGAGTGATCGTGACCCATGATCCCGACGAGGCTTTGGCCATTTGTGATCGGGTCGCAGTGATGCGAGATGGAGTGCTCCACCAGTGCGCGTCGCCTCAGGACATTGTTCGAACGCCTGCAACACCGTTTGTCGGATCGTTCGTTCTGCAGCGCAACGTTATTCCGGCTCAATCGATTCAGCCCGATCAATGGTCATGTCCCCTAGGCGATTTGAGTGACCAGGACATTCGGATAGGGGCAACGACCGCATCTGAGGACAACTGCTTTGTTCTGGTTGAGTCGAAGGATATTGAGATCGTCGCCGATGATGGCGGCCATGCCTCCATTGTTGGCCGTGAATTTCTTGGAGACCTCTGGGAATACCGCGTTCGTATGGGTGAATTGATCATTCGAGCAACTTGCCCGGTCGAAAGGGATTACCCCCCTCATATGCCCTGCAATCTCAAAGTCAGATCGGGTGCAGCTATCGATCTGATGGCCAGCTGAAAACTTTTATTTTTAAAAAATCAAAACGACGAAGCGAAGTTCAGCGCTCCTGGTCTCGAACGCGGATCGGAATCAAAACGGGCTGGCGCAGCCCACCTCCACCGTTGTCATCATCTGAGTCAGCAAGCAGCCAAAGCAACAGGCTGGCTGCAATCAAAACAGCAGCCAACGTGATGGGTTCAGCCATTGCGATGTTGTCCATCGTGCCAACTTAGTAGGAACATCCTGTTATTGCCTGTTCACGCCGGACTGTTATTGGTCTCGGATGCAACACAGTCCTGCAGCTGCTGCCGCAGTGTGTCGTGATCCAAGTCGCGTCCGATCATCACCAGTTGGTTCTTGCGAACACCAGTCCAATCGGTGTCGTCGATGGAAAAGCGCTTTCCAGCCAGGTGGAACACATGACGGCGCTCACTCTCCTGGAACCAGAGGATCCCCTTGGAGCGGAAAACCTCCTGCGGCAATTGGTTATCGAGAAAGTTCTGAAACTTGCGCAGGGAGAAGGGCCCATCACTCTGGAAGGACAGTGATGTGAATCCATCAATCGCCAGGTGATCGGCTTTGACGCCGTGGTCATGGCTGTGCCTGTGGTCATGGCTGTGCCCATGGTCATGGCTGTGCCCGTGGTCATGGCTGTGCCCGTGGTCATGGCTGTGCCCGTGGTCATGGCTGTGCCCGTGGTCATGGCCGGGTGCAACAACTTTGTCTGACTCGAACAGTCCAACGCTCAGCAGCAACGGCAGGGGAACATCGCCTTTGACCGAATGAAGAATGCGGGCATCGTTCTTAACCGCCCGCAGGGTCTGC
>QCTG01000013.1 GCA_003211235.1 Synechococcus sp. AG-673-B04 | reverse complement strand
CAGGAACGCGAGCGATATCGCGTCAATCTTGTGCCGGTGGAAAACCAGCTCAGTTCAGGCCAGCCGCTGGAAGAGCAGCAACGCCGCCTCGCAGCAGCCGAAACCGAACGATTCCAGCCGGAGGAAGAAATCGAATACGTGGAGCTGGAGGACCGCCGCCGTGATGCGATTCCTCAGCGGCGTTACCTCGACGAGCCATCGGATGACCCTTATCGGGAGCGGGATTTCTACCCGGAGCGACCTCCTCTCGAGCGGGATTCAGTTGATCGGGAACCGCTTGAGCGGGATCAACCTGAGTTGTCACCCAGGGAGATGGAGCCCAGGCGGGCTATGCCCGCATCGCGGCGCACCAACCCCGCCCAGCGTGAACCAATGGACGTCGAACCTCTACAGCGTCGCGAACCGGAGCCGTTGGAGGAGAGCAACCTCGACGACCCCTGGTGACGGCTGACCTGGATCAGGACCCCTTGAAATCCAACGATGCGCTGTTGACGCAGTAGCGATGACCCGTGGGTGCAGGACCATCGGGAAAGATATGTCCGAGATGGGCATCACAGCGGGAGCAGTTGATTTCGACGCGCACCATGCCGTGGCTTCGGTCCTCTTTGGTGGTGATCGCTTCAGGAGACACTCCATCCCAGAAACTCGGCCAACCTGTGCCGGAATCAAACTTTGTGGCTGAACTGAACAGCGGCGCATCGCAACAGATGCAGTGGTACACACCCGTTTTTTTGTTGTTCCAATACGCGCCGGTGAAGGCTCTCTCGGTGCCACCACAACGGGCCACCTGAAACTGCTCCGGGGAGAGCGACTGCATCCACTCCGCCTGGGAACGCTCTATCCGCTCGGGCATCAAATGATCAAATCTGTCCAAACCCTAAGCAGATTCAAGCTGCCGGGGGAGGAGTTGCCGCACTTCCTCAGCCAGGGCCGCCACAGCTCCTGGCTGTCCTCGCAGAGCCTGCAGATCATCCCGCTGTCCCTGCAACCGTTCCGGTGCGGCCAGCCAGTCAGCAGCTTCCTCGGCGATCTGCTGCGGAGTGATCTCACCAACCCGTTCGGGCACCACCACCCGACCGGCGGAAATATTCGGCCAGGCCATCAAGCCGTTGTTGCGTAAACGCCATAACGACAGCAACCCGCCAACGAGTCGCCGCAGCAGAGGAAGGCGTGCCAACAGGCCGATCGCACCGTCCCAGGCCTGCATTACCGCCAGGTGCTGCGTGGGCACGATCACGATCATGGGCACCCCGAGAGCACCGAGCTCGGCGGTGTTCGCCCCCACCGTGGTGAGGGCCAGAGCGCACTGACTCAACGGCCCATGGGCCGGATGCTCTTTCAGCAGACGAATCGTTGTACCCGCTTGCGTCACCAGCAGGCCATCGCGGCACTGCCCCACGACTGCACCGTAAGAACGGGCAATCGGATTAGACTCGCCAGCAAACTGAATCAACTCCTTTTCGCTGGTTGTCGGCGCGATCGGCAATAAAAAACGGCTGTTCGGCCGCAACCGGGCCAAGCGATCAGCGGTCTCCAGCAGGAATGGCATTCCCACACTGAGCTTGGCCGGCTTGGACCCTGGCAGCAGCCCAATCCACTCACCCTCCGGCAAAGGGGCAGCCGTGCGTGCGAAGGCGGAAAGATCCGCCATCAGGTCTCCAACCACATGGCAGCGTTGTTGAAAGCGAGAGGGCAGCTGCTGGCGGACAGCGTCCGACATCGCCGCCACCCGGTCGTTCCAGCCAGGCCAGCGCGCCACCCACTCCGCATACGTGATGTGGCGATAGCCGAGGCGAGCTGACAGCAGAACTGTCCAGAACTGATCCCCACCCAGAAACACCACGACCCCCCGCCGTGGCCAGGGGCCATAACGCTGCGGTCGCAACAGCAGATCCCAGAAACGAATCGCGGGTGTAATGCGCTCAAAAAGCCCCCAAGGGGCTGCAGCGAGATGTTCCTGGCCTGTGGCATTGGGGCAGGGAACCAGCACCAGCTGCAATGAACCCGCCGTATCGGCCAGGCGAGGGCGCAGGGGCAGGATTGCGTGGAGACGTTCTGCCAGCGGCCGAACCCAGGTGCTCAGCTCGCCTGGACCGTTGGAGACAAGAACAACGGCAGGTCCGGGATCGTGAACAGCAGGACGTGCCAAAGAAAAAATGCGGATGGCGAGACTTGAACTCGCAAGGCCGAAGCCACACGCCCCTCAAACGTGCGTGTCTACCAATTCCACCACATCCGCGTGGTCGATTCCGCCTCTCGGGCTTCCTCCGTTGAGGATCATACCCGCAGGCAGGTCACACCTCCGCTGGGGCAGCCGATTGCCGCTGATACGATCCCTTGTCAGGCCTGAGATGTTGCGGGATGTCCATCGGCAAAGTGCTGATCGCCAACCGCGGCGAAATCGCCCTGCGGATCCTGCGCAGCTGCAGGGAACTGGGCATCGAAACGGTGGCGGTTTACAGCACGGTCGACAAGGACGCTCTGCACGTCCAGCTTGCTGACGAGGCCGTTTGCGTCGGTGACGCTCTCAGCAGCAAGAGCTACCTCAACGTTCCCAACATCCTTGCGGCGGCCACATCACGTGGTGTGGATGCGATCCACCCTGGGTACGGATTTCTGGCGGAAAACGACAAATTCGCCGAGATGTGCCGGGACCATGGGCTGACCTTCATTGGGCCATCGCCCCATGCCATCCGCTCGATGGGGGACAAATCCACGGCCAAGTCCACGATGCAATCGGTGGGTGTACCCACCGTTCCAGGAAGTGAAGGACTGCTATCCAACCCCCAGGAAGCCGCGGTCCTGGCCGAAGAGATGGGTTACCCGGTGATGATCAAGGCCACCGCAGGCGGTGGCGGCCGGGGCATGCGCCTTGTGCCCGGTCCGGATCAGCTGACGAGTCTGTACAAGGCAGCTCAGGGGGAAGCAGAGGCCGCCTTCGGCAACCCTGGCCTGTACATGGAGAAATTCATCGACAGGCCGCGTCATGTGGAGGTGCAGGTGCTGGCAGATCGCCACGGCAACGTGGTGCATCTGGGGGAGCGGGATTGCTCGATTCAGCGCCGTCATCAGAAGCTGCTGGAGGAAGCACCCAGCCCTGCACTGGACCCTGAACTGCGTCGACGAATGGGCGATGCCGCCGTAGCGGCAGCCCGCAGCATCAATTACGAGGGCGCGGGAACGGTTGAGTTTCTGCTGGACCGGAGCGGGGGCTTTTATTTCATGGAAATGAACACCCGAATTCAGGTGGAGCACCCTGTGACTGAAATGGTCACGGGTATCGACCTAATTGCCGAACAGCTGCGGATCGCCGGTGGTGAGCCGATCAGCGTCAGCCAGGAGGAGATCAATCTCTCCGGCCATGCGATCGAATGCCGAATCAATGCTGAGGATGCGAGCCACAATTTCCGACCGGCGCCAGGAAGGATCACCGGCTGGTTACCGCCTGGAGGGCCTGGCGTTCGCGTCGACAGCCACGTGTACACCGGTTACGACATCCCCCCCTTCTACGACTCATTGATCGGGAAATTGATCGTTTGGGGACGAGACCGTGAGATGGCCCTCACCCGGATGAAGCGGGCACTCAACGAATGTGCCATCACCGGAATCCCCACCACCGTTGACTTTCACCTGGCCCTGCTGGACCGACCGGAATTCATCAACGGCGACGTCCACACCAAATTTGTGGAACAGGAAATGCTCAACTAAGCGTTTCAGCCCGCATCAGAACCTGCGACAGCAGTCCCTGCTGACCCACGAGCAATTCACGCACCAGGCTGAGCAGACCAACCCAGATCACCGGGGTGACGTCGACACCCCCAATCGGTGAAACCACCTTGCGGGTGGCGGCCAAGAAGGGCTCCGTTGGCCACGCGATCAACGGCCAAAAGCCGCGGTTCAGATCCACCTGTGGGTACCAGGTGAGCACGATGCGCAGAAGAAAGGCCAGCGTCAACGCTGCCAGCAGCAGTCCCAGGGCCAGATGAATGGCGGGTAACAGCTGAAGCAGCAGAGGCGTCACAAAGCTCAAAGCATTGGCATCAGCATCGTAGAAAGCGGGCTTCGATCCTTAGGATCACTCCGGCTTTGACAGGACGGCACCAGCCATGACCCCCTCCCTTTCCAATTTTCTAAGCAGCCTCTTCTGGGGTGGTCTGATCATCGTGGTACCCGCCACCATCGCTCTGGTTCTGGTCAGCCAGACCGACCAAGTTGACCGCAAGCTCTGAACCCACTGGCGCCGCTCGTAAACTGAGAGTCACTTGCAGGCGCTGCATTGGTTAACGCCAGTCTTAATTGGGCCAGCATCGTTGGCATCGTGCTGGCCGTTGGCGGAGCGCTGCTCTACTTCATGCGCTCATTCAAACCGGCGTTGGCGCGCGATTACGACGTCTTTTTCGCAGCCATTGGTCTGCTCTGCGGCGGCATCCTGTTCTTCCAGGGCTGGCGTCTGGATCCGATTCTCCAGTTCGGACAGTTCCTATTAGCCGGGACAACCGTTTTCTTCGCCTACGAAAGCGTGAGGCTGAGGGGTGTGGCAACGGAACAGGCTCGCCGTTCGGCCTATTTCGACGATGAGCCGGCTCCAAGCCGCGATGGTCCATCGCCTGGGATGCGAGGAGGATGGGACGAGGGATATGAGCGTTTCGACGAACCTCAGCCGCTGCGAAGACGCTTCAACGGCCGGGAAGACAACTTTGAAGATTCGCCGCAGGAGGATCTGTACAGCCCCAGACGCACCTCACGCGCAGCCATCCCGGAGCAGGCGGCAAGCCGTCGCCCCCGTCCGGACGATGAGCCACAACAAAATTGGGGCAGCCCGGAGGACGATCAATCCCGCAGGATGGCGCGCTTCCGTGCTGGCGAAGCCCGCGAGGAGCGCCGAGCCGACTTCGGAGACCGCCGCAGCGATCGAAACGACCAGCGTCGTGGCAGCCGACCTGTGGGCCGAAGCTCTGCCGGCGGCGCAGATTCCCCTGCCACCGATCGTGGTGCCACAGCCGCCCGACCATCGCGCCCCGATGCTGAAGACGCAGCCTTCAGTGCCAGGCGCGCACCAACCAGCAGCCGCACCAACAGCGCCCGCACCAACAGCGCCCGTCCCGACTCAAGCCGTCCCGACTCAAGCCGCGCTGACTCAAGCCGCGCTGACAGCAGCAGCCGTCCGGCACCGCGCAGCTCCCGCAGCAGCACCAGTCCACGTCCTCGCGATAACAGCTCCCGTTTCGACGACTGAACCGAATTCGAACGCCCCTTCTGCTGATGTTGCTGGCCGCCAGCCTGCTGGGCTGCACTGGCCGGGTCGAACGGGCTGGGGACGCCTGGCTCAACCGCAGTCAGCAGGATCCGGCCCTCAGTGGTGATGGTCGCCTCCTGGCAATGATCAGCGAGCTGAGGGGACGCCCCACGGTGCTGCTACGGAATGAGAACGGCAGCATCCAACCCGTGCCGCAACTCCGCCGCCATCAACCCCACAGCTCCCCGTCGCTGAGCTGGAACGGCCGCTATCTGGCTCTGATCACCCAGAGGGGCCAGCGGCGTCTTGCGATCGTCCTCGACCGTCTCAATGGACGACTGCATCCGCTTCCCCTGCCTGGGGGACGGGATCCGATCCGTTTAAGCCTGGCACCAGACGCACGAAAACTGGCCCTGCAGGTAGCCGATCAGGGGCAATGGCGCGTGGAAGTTCTCGACCTCAGCGAGATGCTGGAGCCGGACCGCGCCGCAGGGGCGGCACTGACCACACCAGCCATCGAGGAGAGTCCATGAGGCACCTCTTCGCGCTGATGGTGCTGCCATTCGCGATTCAAGGGTGTGCGGGGCCCCGTCCGAAACCGATCCCGGAACTCAATGGCCTTTTGCGCCAGAGCGTCAGCGGTCGCAGAGAGCCGGTGCTCAGTCAACGCTGGCTCGTGAGCCTGAGCCAGCGGGGCGGCCGCGAAAGGGTGGAGCTGATCGACCTCAACAGCCGACGCCCTGTGCCTTTGCCTGGCCTCAACAGGGCCGATGCTCTTCCGATCAGCGTCAGTCTCAGCGCTGACGGCGAACGCTTGGCGGTGGTGCAGCAGAGAGAAGAGCGCACCGAACTCGTGCTCTATCGGCGCAACGTTGGAACGCTGCAACGCTTACCGCTGGAACCACCCGGTGTGCCGCGAGCCGTGAGCCTCAACGGCAACGGACGGCGCCTGGCAGTCCAAGTGAGCCGAGGCGGGCGCTGGGACATTGACCTGATCCGGCTGCCATGAAACCACTTCAGGACACAAACCCTGCCCAATGGAGAAAAGTGTCGCCACTGAGCGCCTCCGTCAGCAAGACAGAAGCGAAGCCAACCATGGCGAAGCGCCCATTCACCCGCTCGGCGTAACCACTCCAGCCGAAGGCTGGAATATCTTTTGTGGTGGCCGATGTAGTGGGAATCGACGCGTCTGCAGGGGTCTCGTTGGATGAGCTCATCCGACCGGATCAGGAACGCTCGAAGTCATAGCTGGTCGCCGGCAGGAGACGCCAGTCACAGTCGCCACTCAACTCCAGAACCGTGTCATGGAAGTCCTTCAGGGTCGGCCTGTGGCCAACGCTGATAAAGGACACTTCTCGGTCTCGCAGCAATGCGTAGAGACGGGACTCCGTTTCCACATCCAAGGCACTGGTCGCTTCATCTAATACCACCACCTTTGGGGAGTTGAGCAGCAACCGCGCAAACGCCAACCGCTGTTGCTCACCCAGGGAAAGAAGCCGTGGCCAGTCTTGTTTGATATCGAGATCGGGATAACGCTGCATCAACTTGCCCAACATCACCTGATCGAGAACAGCCCTCAGCTGCTCATCACTGAAACGAGCCTGATCAAGAGGATAACAGAGCTGCTCGCGAAGTGAACCAAGGGCCATGTAGGGCTTCTGGGGGATGAAGAGAAGGTCTCCCTGTCCCGGTGAATACACCGTGCCTGTCGGCGACCCCCACAACCCACTCACAACCCGAAGCAACGATGTCTTGCCACAGCCGGAAGGACCAACGACCAGCAACCCTTCGGAGGCCTGAAGCGAAAAGCTGAGATCGCGCACCAGCACGTTGTCTGTGCGCGGTGTCCTAACCGTGACCCCTTGCAGCGCCAAGCGTTCGGAAGGAGCAATGCTGGGGACAAAATCACTCCATTCCTCTGGATCCAGAGTCAAAATGTTGGATTGAAATCCTTCGAGCCTGTTAATCGAAGCCGAGAAACGAGCCAAAGCCTCGATGTTGTAGATAATGAAAAACAGCGATCCTTCAACAAGGTTGTAAGCAACGTTCGCCTGAGCGAAGCTGCCATAATCCATTTCTCCCGCCAGGATTGGCGTAGCAAGAATGAGATAGGGAATAAAATTACTGGCATAAATACTGGAACGCTGGAGCACACGCAACAACACCTCCCAGACAATCAACAGGTTGAAGTTTTCAACAACACTGGCCAAGCGTCGCGTCACCTCCTTCGCTTCCTGCTTTTCCCCTGCATAGAAAGCGATCGATTCGGCGTTATCTCTGACGCGAACCAGGCCATAGCGGAAATCAGCCTCGAAACGCAACTGGAAATTGTTCAAACGAACCAACTTACGCCCGGCAACGATCATCAGAATCGATATCGCGGATGCGTAGGCCAAAAGCGCGAATGTAAGCCCCTCGCTTACCGAATAAAGAATAAGAATATTTAGGGAGAAAGTCAGTATCGAATCAAAAATATTGAGCGCAAATCCAAGAGCTTGAGCTGTGAAATCGCGTACGTCCTCTGAAATCCGCTGATCAGGATTATCAACATTGGTGGCAGCTTCATCGTTGGGATTGAGGATGTAATACGCCCGATCTGTGAGGTAGTCATCCACCAGACTCAGGGACAACCACTCCCGCCAGAACAAACCCAATTTTTGAGTGAAATAAAGCTGCAAACTCCGAATCGGCAGGGCCACCGCGAAACAGGCGCCGTACACCCAGAGATTCCGATAGGACGCATCAGCATCCCTTGAAATCAGCGCATTGGTGAGATCTCTTGCGAGGAATGTGATTCCTGCATTGATGCCGTTCACACTCAGTAGCATCAAGATGATCAGGCCGAGAAACAGCCAAGGCAACCATCGCCGGTGCCGTAGCTGGGACCGGACTGAGGCAAACACCACAGCCCCCACGACGAAAAGAGCACTGATTCCTGCTCCCCAGCCCCGGGACCAGATCATGGCCAGGGACGACTGCACGCCACCGAGGTATTGGCCGGTCAATTCCGGCAGCAGCCATGACAGGCCATTGATCAGCCCGGTCACGAGGAAAAGCACAATCCCTGCGACACAGAACAGCAGACTCACCAGAAGTCCGATGAACTGCCAGCCGTTGTCTTCGGTGTAGGGAAAGAAATAGGGCTGCGCAAGACGACGCAGCTTGGCGGCCTGATCGCGCAGGTTCTGAAGCTGGTTGGTCATGCCGCTGCTGAACTTTGAACAGTCTGACTGCCGAATTCACTCTTTGCCGGCACCTTCAGCCAGGGGGCCAGGCAAGGGGGCGGCCGCCGATCATATGCACATGCAGATGAAACACCGTCTGCCCGGCGGCTTCACCACTGTTGACCACCGTACGGAAATCCGTGAGTCCCTCCTGCTTGGCCACTCTCGCGGCCACCAGCAGCAGATGCCCCAACAGGGTTTGATCACTGGCTGCTGCACTGCGCAGACTTTCAATCGGCTGTCGAGGAATCACCAACACGTGCACAGGAGCGGTGGGAGCGATGTCCCGAAAGGCAAGACAGAGGTCATCGCTGTAGACCTCATCGCAGGGAATTTCACCGTTGAGGATTTTCCCGAAAATCGTGTCATTCGCCATGGCCAGCGTGGTGGTGAAGCGCATTGAAGTGAGACAGGTGGGGCATGAACCGCCTGCACACTTTGTTGATCGGATGCTGGCACGTTGTCGCAGCGCAGCGCTGCAGGGCCTGGAGGCTCGGCCCGTCATTGTTGAAGTCGACCTTGCCCCAGGTCTGCCCAGCATTCAGCTCGTTGGCCTGCCGGACAAGGCCATTCAGGAATCGAGGGAACGGGTGCGCTCCGCACTGCGCAACAGCGGCTTTCGAGGCCCGCTGGTGCGGGTGGTGGTCAACCTCGCCCCGGCGGACCTGCGCAAGGAGGGTCCTGCCTTCGACCTGCCCATTGCCCTGGCACTGCTGGTCGCCAGCGGCCAACTGGACCGCCCCCGCCTCCACGGCCTCTGGTGCGCCGGGGAACTGGGGCTCGATGGCAGCCTTCGCCCCTGCCGGGGCGTTCTGGAGATGGCGGAGCAGGCATGTCGCCACGGTGCTGAAGCCTTGGTGGTGCCGCCGAGCAACGCCGACGAAGCCGCTCTGATTGATGGCCTGACGGTGCGCACCGCACCCAACCTGAAGCAACTGGTCGAGCAGCTCAACGGCACCCGCCCTTGTCTCAGGATCTGCCGAAGCAGGCCGAGTTCAGTCCCCCTGCCAACCGAGCCGATCGACGCCTCGGGACAGGCCGGTCGAGCCCTCGCCCTTGCGGCTGCCGGGGGGCATCACCTCCTGCTGGTCGGGCCCCCGGGCTGCGGCAAGAGCCGGCTGGCCCATCAACTCCCACAGTTGCTCCCACCCCTGGGACCGGAGGAAGCCCTGACCATCGCCCGTATCCGTTCTATAGCCGGTGAACAGCAGGTCCCGTTGGAACCTATCAGAAAACGTCCATTCAGGGCCCCGCATCACAACTGCTCAGCTACCGCACTGCTCGGTGGCGGACACAACCCCCGACCGGGTGAACTCAGCCTGGCCCACGGGGGGGTGCTTTTTCTCGATGAGCTGGCTGAATTCCAGAGAGCCGTGCTGGACCAGCTGCGGCAACCCCTGGAGGAGGGGGTATACCACCTCAGCCGGGCACGGCTGAAAACCAGCTTCCCTGCTGAGATCACCCTGGTGGCAGCCACCAACCCCTGCCCCTGTGGCTGGCATGGAGATCGCGACCATGGCTGTCGTTGCAGCCGCAGTCGACGGCAGCATTACTGGCAGAAATTGTCGGGCCCGTTGCTGGACAGGCTGGATCTGCAGCTGCGGCTGGAGCGACGCTCGGCGAGCGCAATCCGGGAGTGTCTGAACCCAGGGGCTCTAGCAACGCAGGACGCCTGGCTTGAGCCGCGCAACATCACCGCAGCGCGACAGCGGATGACTGAGCGAAATCCGGAGGGGGTTTGTAACCGAGATCTCACCGCCAACGGATTGGGAAACCGCGGGCGATTTGAGGCATCTGCGCTTCAACTCTGGGAGCGGCTGGTTACTCGGCGAAGACTATCCACCCGCAGCGGGATTCGACCGTTACGGGTGGCGCGCACCGTGGCGGATCTCAACGACACAGATCATGTGAATGTCGACGCTGTCGCGGAAGCCAGCGGCTTCCGCTGTGCCGACTTGCTGCAGCTTGAAAGCGTTACGTGATCGGTTGACACGCAGCCGTTTCGGCTACGTCCGCCGTCATGAAGACTCCTTTCGGGGAGCTACTGCGCAGCGGTGGCAGCATCCCGATAAATGTACATATGCCCGAGATTCTTTGTGCCATACGCACGGCGTTTCAAGGTCCAGCCAGGCTGAAACTTGAGTTGCAGAAAGCCTCGTCCAGCTCCGCCTGTGGTGGCGATAACAAACGATGGCTGAGACCGGTCCCGACTGGGCGAGGCACGCAATTCCATATCTCTGCCGGTGTTCACAACGGTGAGTCGATAGCTGGTGCCGAGGTCATTTGCCCCTATTCGCAGGGAATAACCATTGCCATCGATGTAGCGGTTGCAGATCCCACTGAAATCGAAACTGGACAGCAACGGATCCACCACCGCAGGGGTGCTGCCACTGACTGAAAAACAAGGCCGCTTGTCAGAGCGCTGTTCGTAGATGTTCAGCTGAGAGCGTTCACCGGTTCCAATCGGAGCGGAGACAAGAACAAACTTGGAGAGGTCAACAGAAACAGCATTAAACAATGATCCTTCGGCCCGGGCGGAGGGGAGGAAGACCATGGACAGGGCCAGTCCTGCAGCTGCTGGCAGAAAGCGAGAGATCACGGCCGATCGCTGAAATGTGTGAATCGTAAAAGTGACGGTCAAACCCGTCATGGGCCATCAGGCCGGTTTGTTCAGGCGAATCGCCACAAGCAGGGTGCCAACGGTGCCTGGAGCAGCGAGCCCAAGGATCCAGCTGGTGGTGGTCACCCCCAAGTCGGGGTCGCCATAGGCCAGCTCAAAAACACAGCCGGTCGTGGCGATGCCAAGGACACAGGCGATGGTCAGGAACAACCCGGCCAGGGGTTTCATCGGCATGACTTCAGGACACGCTCTGGACGTGCTGGCGCTGAAAGCCATTCTCCTTCAGTTCCTTCCGCAGACCGGCTTCGTCCGTCACCCGATCAACAAAAAGCACCCCGTTGAGGTGATCCATCTCGTGCTGGATGCAGCGTGACATCAACCCATCCGCCTTCATTTTGCGGGGCCGACCCATTTCATCGCGAAAGCTCACCTCGATGGCGGTCGGGCGCACCACATCAAGATAAACACCGGGAATGCTCAGGCAGCCCTCCTCATATGTATCGATGCCGGCACCGGTGGCGGTGATCTCAGGGTTGATGAACACCAACGGAGGCGATGTGGGGTTCTCCAGATCCAGATCGATCACCAGCAGCTGCTGGTGAATACCAACCTGGGGAGCTGCCAGACCAATGCCTTTGGCCGTGTACATGCTGCGAAGCATGTCGCGGGCTATGTCCCGAATCTGCTCAGTGACCTTGCCAATCCGGCGGGCCGGTTGCCGCAGAACATCGGCACCCAGCTTGTGGATCTCCAGAGGAGGAGTCTCCAGTGCGGTTTTGGGCACCAACATCGTGGGCCTCGACTTGTCGGCCGCCCGTGCCAGCTGAGCGAAACTTCCCGCCAAGACCAACGTTGCGTTGCATCAGCATGCTAAACGGCTTGATTCAGCCGCCATGAGCGCAACACCTCTACCTGCATCGCATGCCGTTGGAACACTGCCTGGCTTAAAAGAGCCGCAGTTGCTGGCGGGACCAGGCGGAGTGGTTTGGCTGCTCTGGCTGGAGCAGCGCCCCCAGGAGAAGGGGCGCACAACGGCCCTGATTCGACCCTTCGGCGCTTCGCATCAAACGCCGATGGAGCTGACGCCTGCGCCAAGGAGCCTGCGCAGCCGCGTGCACGACTACGGCGGTGGCGTGCTGACCGCCGCCGTGAACAACGATCAGCTGCTTCTGGTGTGGATCGAGGCTGGTTGCCTGTGGCGTCAGGACTGGCAGTTACCCGAAAATGCCGCGCTGAAACCGCAGCCGCTGACAACGCCGGTACGACTCTCCCTGCCGGGGAAGGGAGAGTTGGCCGATGGCCAACTGGATCAGATCCATCAGCGCTGGATCGGCATTCGAGAAGTCGATGGGCTGGACCAACTGGTATGGCTGCCGTTGGACGCCAGGGACCAGAGTCCCCAACTGCTGCATCAGCCCGCGGACTTCGCTGGTTACGCCTGCCTGAGCCCCGATGGCCAGCACCTGGCCTGGGTGGAATGGCAGCAACCGTCTATGCCCTGGGACAGCAGCAGCCTCTGGTGCGCCGAGGTCGGTACAGACGGCGCGCTGTTCAACCCCCAGCAGCTGGGGGGAGAGACGGGGGTTTCTGTGTTCCAGCCGCAGTGGTTACCGGACGGTCGCTTGCTGGTGGCGGAAGACAGCAGCGGCTGGTGGAACCTGATGGTCAAGCACCCGGACGAGACAAGCTGGCAGCGGCCCTGGCCGATGGCGGCTGAAACAGCCATGCCGCAATGGATCTACGGCATGAGCACCACGGCCTGGGATGGCACCGGTCTGCTGGCGGCTGTCTGCAGCCGGGGCAGCTGGACGCTCAAGCGATTGGAGGCCGATGGGGCCGTGGTGACCATTGATCAGCCGTTTGACGACCTGGCCTACCTGCAAGCCTGCAATGGGAGGGCCGTTGCTGTAGCAAGCCACAGCACCTGTGTTGCCGGGCTGCTGGAGATGGATCTGCGGCCCGCGTCACCGCTCTGGGAGCACACACCTGCTGCGATCTCACCCCTGCCTGCGGAAGCCATCAGCGTGGCCAAACCGATGTGGTTCAACGGCCATGGCGGCGAGCGCACCCACGCCTGGTATTACCCACCCATGGATGGCAGCACCGGAGCTGCACCTCTGCTGGTGAAGAGTCACAGCGGCCCCACCGCCATGGCCCGCCGCGGGCTCCAGCTGGGGATCCAGTACTGGACGTCCCGCGGCTGGGGGGTGGTGGACGTGAACTACGGCGGATCAACAGGCTTCGGGCGCGAGTACCGCGAGCGACTCAACGCTGGCTGGGGAGTGGTGGATGTGACTGACTGCGCAGCAGCGGCTCAGGCACTGATCCACGCGGGCCGCGCCAATCCCGATCAGATCGCCATCGAAGGCGGCAGCGCCGGAGGGTTCACCACCCTGGCAGCGCTCTGCTTCACCGATGTCTTTCGTGTAGGCGCCTGCCGCTACGCCGTGTGTGATCTCACCGCAATGGCCGAAGAAACCCACCGCTTTGAAGCCCGCTACCTCGATCAGCTGGTGGGGACCTGGCCCGCAGAGAGAGCGCTCTATGACGGACGATCTCCTCTGCAGCACGCCGATCAAATCCGCTGTCCGGTGCTCTTTTTCCAAGGCAAGCAGGACAAGGTCGTTCTACCTGAGCAGACCGAATACATGGCCGCAGCCCTGCGGGCCAATGGCGTTCCGGTGGAGGTGCAGCTGTTTAAGGATGAAGGCCATGGATTCCGCAACCAGGCCACCCAGGTGCAGGTGCTTGAGGCGACCCAAGCCTTCTTCCACCGCCATCTCGGGCTGCCGATCGCTAAGTGACTGGCTGCTTGGGAGAACCTGGGGGCACCGAGGCACGCAATCCCACCCTCAAAACTTTGGAGGAGCTAACGCTTGACCTCAACTTGGGCAAAATGTTCACTACAAACATTTTGATGAGATGCGGCTTGATTTGGTAGCAAGAGCTACGAAAACTGATTTGCGATCCCGTCTACGGCGCCTGGGTATAGCCGCCCTATGCGTACCAGCCCTTCAACTGCTTCTCAGTGCGACGCTGCCAGCCCATGCGGGCGACGGCAGTGCCGCTGCAGACAACACACTGATTCTGGTCAACTCAGCGCTCGTCCTCCTGATGACGCCAGGACTGGCCTTTTTCTATGGCGGATTTGTTCAGGGGCGCAACGTCCTCAACACCATGGGCATGAGCCTGGTGATGATGGGAATCGCCACACTGGATCTGGACCAGCATCGGCTTCAGCCTTGCCTTTTCCGATGGCGGCGCCATGAACGCGGTTATCGGCCATCCCTTCCAGTACGCACTGCTGAACAACCTTCCTGCCACCTGGGCCGGACTCTCCATTCCCGGGCTGTCATTTGCCTTGTTCCAAAGCATGTTCGCGATCATCACCCCCGCCTTGATCTCCGGGGCCCTGGTGGAGCGCTTGAGCTTTCGCTTTTGGTGCCTGTTCAGCCCGATCTGGCTGCTGCTGGTTTACGCACCACTGGCCCACATGGTCTGGGGCGGCGGGTTCCTCGGAAAGGATCTCGACTTCGCTGGAGGCACCGTGGTGCACATCAGCTCGGGCGTCTCAGCTCTGGTGCTGGCCGGCCTGGTGGGCGTCACCCCCGGCGCCGGTTTCATCACCCCGGGGGCGTCCATGGCCATTGGGGCAATCACCGCGGTGCTCTGCTACGCCTCGATCCAGCTCAAGATGCGACTGCGTTTTGACGACTCTCTCGACACCTTCGCCGTCCATGGCGTCGGCGGCACCGTGGGGGCCCTTCTGACCGGTCTCTTCGCAAGCGCTCCGCTGATTGCCTCCCATCCAGCCGGAGCCGTCCTGGCCGAGAACGGACGATTCACCCTGATCCTTGGTCAGCTGCAGGCCGTTCTGGTGGCCTATGGCCTCGCAGCAGGCGGCACACTTGTGATCGCAATGGCCCTGCGCCAATGCGGGGTCCCCTTCCGTGTGAACGATGACGCCGAAAGGCTCGGCGTCGACATCGAGGAACATGGGGAGGGGGCCTACGGCGAACGCACGGGATCACCGATCTTCGAATAACAGACGAAGGCCAGTCGGTCAGCTGTGCTCGCGCAAAAACGCGACCGTGGACGCGAGCTCATCGCTGAAGCGGTCGATCTCTTCAAAGGTGCTGGTGAAACTGAGACTGGCCCGAGCCGAAGCCGTGACGCCGTAGTGGCGATGCAGAGGCTGGCAGCAGTGGTGACCACTGCGGATGCAGATTCCTGAAGCATCGATCAGCTCTGCGATGTCATTGGCATGAACACCATCAACCAGGAACGCGGCCAGGGCTCCACGCTCCGGTTGCTGTTCAGGAGTTGGGCCGAGGATCTTGACCCCATCAATGGCCTGGAGCCGCTCGAACAGATAACGGGTGAGCTGAGCTTCCCAAGCCTGGATCTCATCGAGCCCGATGGCCTGGAGGTAGCGGATCGCAGCCCCCATACCAACGGCTTCACCGATGGCCGGGGTGCCGGCTTCGAACTTGTGGGGCAGCACGGCCCAGCTGCTGCTGTCGAGGAACACGTCCTGGATCATTTCCCCGCCACCAAGGAAAGGCGGCATGGCATCCAGCAGCGCTTCACGCCCCCAGAGAAATCCCATCCCCGTGGGACCACAGAGCTTGTGGGATGAGCCCACCAGAAAATCAGCATCCAGCGCGACGATATCGATGGGCTGATGCGCCAGGCTCTGGCAAGCATCCACCAGCACCAGAGCGCCCACCGCATGGGCGAGGGGGATCACCTCTCCCAGCGGGTTGCAGCAACCCAGGGCATTGCTGATGTGAACCAGGCTCACAAGCCGGGTGCGCTCACTGAGCTTGGCCCTGAAATCAGCCAGGTCCAATTCGCCGGATTCGGTGATGCCCACATGACGCAACACACAACCAGTGCGCTGAGCTAACAGTTGCCATGGCACCAGATTGCTGTGGTGCTCCATGACGGTGAGCAGCACTTCATCACCTTTGCGGAGATTGGCGTCGCCCCAGGTGCGAGCCACTAGATTGATGGCCTCGCTGGCATTCCGCGTGAACACAATTTCACGAGAACTGCTGGCGCCGATGAACTCGGCCGTGATCGATCGCGCCCCCTCGAACGATTCCGTGGCCCGAGCACTCAGCTGGTGGGCGCCACGATGCACGTTGGCGTTATCGCAGTTGTAGTACTGCTGAAGCGCAGCCAGAACCTGACGCGGTTTCTGACTGGTGGCTGCGTGATCGAGGTAGACCAGCGGGCGACCATCCGCAGCTTTTTGCTCAAGAATCGGAAAATCAGCACGACATTGAGACGCCAACTTCACGATATCTGAACCAGCATGTGCTTTTGGGGCGATCGTCATCGGTCGAGGCTTTCCATCACACGGTTCAGCGGCTGCCAGGCCTGCGCAGGGGAAGGAAGTTGCTCAATCACCTCCTGACAGGCGCCACGCAGCAGCAACGCAGCGGCGTCAGATGCGCCGATGCCACGACTCTGCAGATAAAACAACTCGTCCTCCTGCAACTGGGACACGGTGGCGCCATGGGCGCAGCGCACATCGTCCGCAACGATTTCAAGCTCCGGCTTGGTGTCGACACGGGCCTGGCCAGACAACAACAGGTTGCGACTGAGCTGCGCTGCATTGGTGCGCTGGGCGACACGAGGAACATCGATCGCACCGTTGAAGATCGTGTGGGATTGACCGGAGGCCAGGCATTTCTGCAGTTGATCAAACTCACCCTCCGGCCCGTCGAAGCGCACAGCGGTGTGGGTGGCTAATTGCTGTTCGGCACTAGACATGGCGAGGCCTTTCAGTGTGGTTTCGGCCTGGCCTTCCAACTGGACCACCCGGGGCTCAATCCGACCCAGAGACCATCCGGTCACCACAGATGTGAAGGCATAACGGCTGCGAGGAGCCTGTTCCACCGCTAAATGGGCCAGGAGCGAAGCCTGACCATCGGCCGTGGCGAGAAAACCATGGCGAAGCTCAGCTTCCTGACCAATGTGTACTTCAATCACATGGCTATGGGCAGAGACCCCCTCCGCCAGGACGACTTCCAGAAGATCCAGATCCGCCTTCTCATCCAAGATCAGAATCACCCTGGTGGCGACGAGACCATCACCACCCGAGAGCACCAGCTCCAACGGAGGCACCTTGCCGTGGATCCGCAAAGCCAGGAGCTGGTGACTGCTGGCATGGTTGAACTCCACTGGCCAGGCTTCTGCACAACCGCAGTGATCCAGGATCTGCCCCAGAACCTGCTCCAGATCAGCGTGATTCAGCAGGGAAAAACCCTGTGGCCAAACCTGACCCTCAAGAGAGGGCTGACTGCCATCAAGCACAAGTCGCAGCACTCCCTCGGACGGTGCGGGGAGGGCGTGACGGACTGATGTCGAACATGGAGGCAGCGCTGCAACAGCTGCCAGCCGCTTGAGATCGGTGAGCCGCCAGGCCTCCTGCCGTCGCGTTGGCAGACCGAGGCGCTCCAAAGCGGCGCGGCCTCGCTCCTGAACCGGTGCCAGAACACTGCTGACCATGGTCAGGCCACCCCCTGAGCGGCGAGTTCCTTGTCGACCCAGTCGTACCCGGTCTGCTCCAGCTCCAGAGCCAACTCCCGGCCACCGGTGCGCAGGATTCTCCCTGCAGCCATCACATGCACGTAATCCGGGGTGATCTCATCCAGCAAGCGTTGGTAGTGGGTGATCAACAGGGTGGCGTTGTCGGTTGTGGCCAACTGATTGACGCCGCCGGCCACGATGCGCAAGGCATCGATATCCAAGCCGGAATCGGTCTCATCCAGGATCGACACCACAGGCTCAAGCAGAGCCATCTGCAGAATCTCATTGCGCTTCTTCTCGCCCCCAGAGAAGCCTTCATTCACGCTGCGCTCCAGAAAAGCTGGATCCATCTGCACCACGGCCAGCTTCTCGCGCACATGATCTTCAAAAGCAAAGGTGTCCAGTTCTTCAGACCCCTGTTTTTCGCGGCGAGCGTTGGTGGCAACCCGAAGAAATTCGAGATTGCTCACACCGGGGATCTCCACAGGGTATTGAAAGCCGAGGAAGACGCCGAGACGAGCCCTCTCCTCGGGCTCGAGTTCAAACAGATCCTGGGATCGGTAGCGCACCGAACCACCGGTCACGCGATAGGCGGGATGGCCAGCCAAAACCTTGGACAAGGTGCTTTTGCCGCTGCCGTTACGCCCCATCACGGCATGGATTTCACCAGCGCGAACCTGGAGATTCACTCCCTTGAGGATGGGCTTGTCCTCGACCGCAGCATGCAAGTCAGTGATTTCGAGAAGCAGCTCGGCGTCGGGGCGAATCACGGAATGAGAAAAGAGGACGGGAGAATTGGATCGGGACGGTCTGAACCGGGACGTTCAGCCGACGGATCCCTCAAGCTTGAGAGCCAGAAGCTTGTCCGCCTCAGCGGCAAACTCCATTGGCAGCTGGTTAAACACATCGCGGCAGAAGCCGCTCACCATCATCGAGACCGCTTCTTCAAAACCGATGCCACGGCTCTGCAAATAAAAGAGCTGATCTTCTGAGATGCGGCAGGTGCTCGCTTCGTGCTCGATAGCAGCCTGGGGCTGCTGAGAACGAATGTATGGATAGGTGTTGGCAGCCGCCTGATCACCGATCAGCATTGAATCGCACTGGCTGTAATTACGCGCCCCCTTGGCATTGCGGCCCATTTGCACCAGGCCGCGATAGCTGTTGCTGGAACGCCCCGCGCTGATTCCCTTGCTCACGATGGTGGAGCGAGTGCGAGGACCCACATGCACCATCTTTGTGCCGGTATCCGCCTGCTGGCAGTTGTTGGTTAAGGCCACCGAATAAAACTCACCCACAGAATCAGCTCCTTGGAGCAAACAGCTGGGGTACTTCCAGGTAATGGCGGAGCCCGTCTCCACCTGAGTCCAGCTGATGCGGCTGCGGGCACCGCGGCACTGACCGCGCTTGGTCACGAAGTTGTAAATACCGCCAACGCCGTTTTCATCACCGGCGTACCAGTTCTGAACTGTGGAGTATTTGATCGAGGCGTCATCCAGGACGACCAGCTCCACCACCGCGGCATGGAGCTGATTGGTGTCGAACATAGGAGCGGTGCAGCCTTCGAGGTAACTGACAGATGCACCCTCCTCCGCGACGATCAACGTGCGCTCGAACTGACCGGTATCTCCGGAATTGATCCGGAAGTAGGTGGAGAGCTCCATTGGGCACTCCACACCCTTCGGAATGAAGACAAAGGAGCCATCGCTGAAGACAGCTGAATTGAGCGCCGCAAAGTAGTTGTCGTTGCTTGAAACAACACTGCCGAGATACCGCTCGATCAGCTCAGGGTGCTCCTTGACAGCTTCACTGAAAGAGCAGAACACCACTCCATGTTCAGCAAGCTTTTCCTTGTATGTGGTTGCGATTGAAACGCTGTCGAACACCGCATCCACAGCGACATTGCTGAGGCGCTTCTGCTCGCTCAGAGGAATGCCGAGCTTGTCGAATGTTTCCAGAAGCTTGGGATCAACCTCGTCCAGGCTGGCCTTCTTGTCCTGCTGCTTCGGCGCTGCGTAATAAACGATGTTCTGATAGTCGATCTCGGGATAACCGAGCTCAGCCCAATCCGGTTCCTCAAGCGTGAGCCAGTTGCGAAATGCTCTCAGGCGGAACTGGAGCAAAAAGTCCGGTTCCTCTTTCTTGGCGGAGATCAGCCGAACAACATCTTCGCTGAGGCCTTTGGCAATTTTGTCGGTTTCGATCTCCGTGACAAAGCCGTATTTGTACGGCTGGCTGACGAGATCTTTAGTGGAAGAACTGGTCATTCAGGGCAGCCGGCTTTGGAATGGATGGGTTCTGAAGTCAAACCAGAATCGGAACAGCACAGAAATCCGATTCGCGTGGCATTGGTTTCCGCGAATGTGCGGACCACTCCCCGGCATTCAGTAGTCGACTTGAGCGCAGGATCAGTCATGCAGGAGTGGACTATTAAAGAAACCTGAGGTTTCTTTAATAGTTAGCCTAGGTCAGCAAGCTGATCCGCCGCATGTCGGCTGTTGCCAGATCGACAGATCCAGAGTCGATGCCATGGTGTGGTCAGGACTCGAGATCCATGAGCTTCCCACTCCATTCAAATACGAGAGATGCCGTATTGGCTCTTTTGCTGGAGCATGGGGAAGCTGAGGCCAGCAATCTGGCCCGAACTCAGTGCATTTCAGTTCAAGCCATGAGGCGGCAGCTGCGCAGCCTGGCTGAAGCAGGCTTGGTGGAGTCCAGTCTCTGTTCCAGTGGGCCGGGCCGTCCAAGCAACCGCTGGCGCCTCACCGACCTCGGCCGTCGTCGCTTCCCTGACAGTAGTGATCGCTTTGCGTTGGGCCTGCTGGAATCCATGCGGGCTGCGCTGCCAGAAGAAACGGTGCACGAACTTCTCAACCGACAGACTGAAGCCAAGGCAATCCGCTATCGGGATCATCTTGGGGCGGAGCCACTGCCCCAGCGGTTGGAACGACTGGCCGAGCTTCGCCGAGAAGAGGGATATGCCACCTATTGCGACCCTGACGAAGACGGGCGCAGCTGGCGACTTCAGGAATTGACCTGTTCGTTGCAACGGATCGCCGAAGAATTCCCAGCGGTGTGTGATCAGGAGCTCCTACTGATCCGCCGCACCATCCCGGACTGCAGCGTGGAACGGGTTCACTGGAGATTGGAGGGCGGTCATACCTGCGGTTTCCGGATTACCCCCCTGGAGAGCTGATGGCGGTCGACCCAGACGTGGTGGCACGAATCGACGCCACACTGCTGCCCCAACTGGATCGACACCACCTGCGTTTGCTGGTGCATTGCCTCGACAGCTTTAGGGCCATGGTGCCGAGCAAAGACGGAGGGCTTCCCGATGCCGCCAGCCGCCGCCGATGGTGTGAGCAGCAGCCATTGGTGGTCGAAGACCCCACCTTTCTGCGCTCACTGCTGCTGCAACTCGAGGGAGCGGGCCAGCAACTCAGCGACCTAGCGAAACAACTCAACAAGCAACCACTTGAACTCACCCTCGATGATCTGATCACCGCAGCTGTGGCCCGCTGCCATCATCAACTTCAACCCGGATCCAACGATGACGCTTGAGATCGCCGATGCACTCAGCTTTTTCCGCCTGAGCTGTGGCCGCTGGACCTCTCAGCGCAGCCAACACCATCTGCTGCACCGTCGCGCCGAAGCCGGTGCGTCCTTCATCGTTGTTGAGGAATTACAGAAGGGCGACGAGCGTCTGGCCGAAATCGCTGCACGAAACAATGAATCCGTGGAGCGGATCATCGGCGGCTGCTGGGTGCGGTGGAGCGGTTCGATGGCGTGGGATCGGGCCGGAGAATCCCACGAAGATCAAACGATGTTCGGCCTGATCCCGACGGATGAAGCTGGCCGCAGCGGTTTGCTTCTTCGGGATCGCGGGTACGCCGAGAAGGCTCCGGTGGCTGGGGAGTTCCGCATGGATGCTGAGAACGGTCTGATCCTCACCACCGACTACGAAATGATGAGTTCCCTGGAGCGGTTCTGGTTCGCCGGGCCCAACCTGCGGCTGCGGACCAGCACCGTTCAGGGACTGTCGAACAACGCCTCGTTTTGCATGGAGACCCGGCAACTGGACGACAGCTCAGTTCCACCGGAAATCCCAGCAACCAGCGCCAAAGCACTTGCTCCATTCGGGTGGTAAGCACAAGTACTTAGGCCATGTATTACGGCATGTAATCCCTGTTCAGGCAGCTGAAGAAAGGGCATCAACCACTTCTACGATCCCCGGCAGTGGATGCTGAAGCTCGCGTGGCCATTCCTCTTCTGGAGTACGCACCAATCACCCAGAACTCGCTGAGAACTGGTGTGCCCAACCTGCGTGTCGGATCAGATGAGGGCTCGAGGGCTTACTCCCTGGACATCGCCGATGACAGGGACAACTTCGACACGGTGGTGGAAAGTGCCTACCGGCAGATCTTCTTTCACGCCTTCAAAAGCGATCGCGACGTCAACCTTGAGTCCCAGCTCAAGGATGGTCAGATCACCGTTCGCGACTTCATTCGTGGCCTGACCCTGTCAGACACGTTTCAGCGAACCTTCTACGGCTTCAACAGCAACTACAAGGTGGTGCGCCATCTGTGCGAGCGCATCCTCGGCCGCAAGGTCAATGGCAAAGGCGAGGAGCTGTCCTGGTCGATCGTGATTGCCACCAAAGGACTTCAGGGTCTGGTGGATGTTCTGATGGACAGTCAGGAATATCTGGACACCTTCGGTTACGACACCGTCCCCTACCAACGCAATCGGGTACTTCCTGGTCGCGACCTCGGAGAAACGCCCTTCAACATCACCACGCCCCGCTACGACGAGTACTACCGCGGCATCCTGGGCTTTCCCCAGATCATCTTCATCGGCGGGCCAGCAAAGAGAGTTCCGGCACGGGCCAAAATCAAAAAAGGTGGTTCACCGGCCGACTACATGGATTGGGCCAAAGACATTCCCAATCCACGCATGTCTGGAGGATCAACTGGCACAGATATGGACTACATGGCCAAGGTTCCGTACCGCAGCATCGGCCGCTGAAGCGGCGATTTCCAGAACGTCAAAAGCGGGGCTGAAGCCCCGCTTTTTTTATGGCCAATGCAACGGGTGAGGCTCCCCAGAGGTGCTTCAGGGTCAGGATCCACTGACCCCTGGGCTCTTCATTGTTCGAAAAAGAATTTTTGGGCGCAGAATTGATCCCGAAGCAATCCTGGAGAGCGGACGTGACCCAATCCCTGTCATCCCTGGCACGCCTGACCTTGCGTCAGCTGCGTCAGATCGCCAGTGATCTGGGAGTGCCGCTGTACAGCCGCAAGAGCAAAGAGGCCCTGGTGGGTGAAGTAGCCGAGCGCCAGGAAAAACGTAACGGCGACCTCAAGGCCATCGAGTCGGAGCTGAGTGCTCCCGTGGTTGAGAGCAGCAATACGCGAGTGGTGTTTCTACCCCGTGATCCCCAGTGGGCGTATGTGTTCTGGGAGATTTCCGAAAGCGACCGAAAAGCCGCACAGAAGCAGGGAGCAAGCCGACTTTGTCTGCGCCTGGCCGATGTGACCGGCATGCAGGACGGCAGTGCCAACCCCCACACGCTTCAGGAAGTTCCTGTCGATAGCCACAGCACTGAGTGGTACCTACCTGTACCCCTGTGCGATCGCGACTACCGCGTCGAACTCGGCTACCGCATCGGCAGCACCTGGATGTCGCTGGCGTTCTCCTCGATTGCTCGCGTTCCTGCACTGCATCCGAGCGAACAGATTATGGATCAGTTCGTTCCCTTCAGCCTCGATACTGCTCCCGCTCCCGCTGAACCCGCACCCATGCCCCCTGCGGAAGCCACCAACAACAGTGGATTGCATGAACGGCTTTATCAGAGCGCAACGGTGCAGTTCCGGAGCCGCCGGGTCGGCTCTGAGGAATTCCAGGAAGGAAACACCTCTGATCTCGATCGCTTCGGTATGAACGACTCAGGCATCGGCCTCTGGGCCAGCGGCCGCAATGAATCTGGCATCGGCGGCGTGCAGTCACGCCAACGATCCTTCTGGCTTGTCGCTGATGCGGAACTGATCGTCTACGGAGCCACAGATCCATCGGCCCGTCTCACCATCGGTGGAGAAGATGTGCCTCTTTCCAACGATGGCACCTTCCGCATTCAGGTTCCCTTCCGGGATGGGGAGCAGATGTATGCCATCGAAGCCATCGCAGCCGATGGTGAACAAAAGCGCAACATCACACTCAACTTCGAACGTCAGACTCCGGAAGACAACAGCAATCCCGCCAGCGAAGCCCGCCTCGAGTGGTTCTGAAGTCCTCCGAAAGCAAAGCACCGGAAAAACTGCGATTCTTCGTAGCCATCACCCCCCTTGCCGGGGCAATGATGTTTCCGATTGTTGTTCCCATCGTGATCAACCGTTTCGGGATCAGCTCAGGAGTGCTGACCGCACTTCTCCTCAGCGGCCTGTGGTTCATTGCCATGCTCAAAACGTCAGAGATGCCGCACTGACGGAGTACCGGAGCAATCGTTGAATCAAGGGGAACACTCATAGCAATCGCTTTGTCTCAAGGCAGTTGAGACCGCTCCCACTGTTTCTGGCCCTGAGCCTCTGCTGTGGCTGCAGCCAACAGGGGAGATTGCTCGGTGCTCCTGCACCTGATCTCGAGAATGCCGTAGGGATCGACATTGCATTCAATCACCGCAATGGCAGTCGCTACCACTCACCGCTGACAGACGAGTGGCGCAACGGTGATGACCTGGAACAGTTCCTGATCAGAGCCATTGATGTAGCCGAACAAAGCGTGCAAATGGCGGTTCAGGAGCTGACGCTGCCGCGGGTTGCCGTGGCTCTCATCCGGGCGCAACGGCGTGGAGTAAGGGTGCAGATCGTGCTCGAAAACACGTACAGCACTCCCTGGAGTGAGCAGCAGGTCAGCCATCTACTGATGCATCAGCGGCATCGCTGGAACCGGCTGAACCGGCTGGCTGATGCCAACCGTGATGGCATCACAACCCCTGATGAGGCTTATCAAGGTGATGCCGTTGCGCTGCTGAAAGAGGCCAGAGTTCCGCTTCTGGACGACACGGAGGACGGCAGCCGCGGCAGTGGTCTCATGCACCACAAATTTTTGATCCTTGACCAGGCCATCGTGATCACCGGAAGCGCCAACTTCACCAGCTCAGGGATCCATGGCGACGCTGATGCCAGCAAGAGCCGCGGCAACGTGAATCACCTCCTGCGCTTGAACAGTGCAGAACTGGCCAACATTTTTCGCGTGGAATTCGAACAACTCTGGGGCGATGGCCCTGGAGGAGAAAAAGACAGTCGATTTGGACGTGGCAAGCACTCCAGTGGAGTCCAGCGCACAAGAGTGGGAAACAGTGAGGTGGAGGTGCTGTTCACGCCCCATTCCAAACATGATCCAAACAATGGACTGAACTGGCTCAGCACACTTCTCAGCTCAGCCAAACAACATATCGACATGGCGTTGTTCGTCTTTTCAGCACAGCAACTTGCTGATGTCCTGCAGATGAGAGCAGAAGCGGTGGTAAAGATTCGACTCCTGGCTGATCGCAGTTTTGCCAGTCGGTTCTATTCCGAAGTGCTCGACTTGCTTGGGGTGGCTTTACCGGATCAAAACTGCAAACTTGAACCAGACAACCAGCCGTTTGAGATTCCATTGCACGGTGCAGGAACACCACGCCTGGCACGCAGTGACAAGCTCCATCACAAGTTCGCCGTGATCGACAACAAAACCGTGATCACTGGTTCATTTAACTGGTCACCCTCTGCCGCCCACACCAACGATGAAACACTGCTGGTGATTCACTCTCCCCAACTCGCCAAACACTTCACCCGTGAGATGGATCGCCTCTGGGAAAGCGCCGAACTCGGGATCACACCACATATCCAACGCAAACTCGATCGTCAACGGATCCGATGCGGGGTAGGCTATCTCAGTAGTAATGTAAATGAAAACTCTTTAAACGACTGACGGACGTCTAGCCAAAGCCATAGCGGCACTAACATTACGACCATCAAAAAGTAAAAATTGAGGCCAAAACTCGTCAAAACGACAGAAACAAGAAAGCTCTATATTGCAAAATTGAATAGAAATGGAAATGGAAATGGAAAACGATCAATTTATCCAAGAGATCAATAAAGCCATCGAAGCAGAGAAATCACTGAAAAGGTGGCTCGCACAGTCACCGCCCGCACCATTGAAGGCGAGCGAAGCACTGAGCGAGGCGCTAAAAATAGTAAACTATGATATAGACAAACGAAACATAAAAGACAATTGATCTGCTCAAATCTTGTCACTGCCTGCCTTAATGTAAATTGCAGAGATACATCAAATTTGATTCTTGGAAAAAATTTCTTACGCCAAAACAGTCTACGGCGCTGAAGAGATTGAGGCGGTCAATAAATGCTTAAACGAATCAACTCAGATGGGGAACTACTCCAGAAAATTTGAGAAGTCCGTTGCCAGTCTGTTCAGCAAAAAGCACTGTTTGTACGTTAATTCAGGCTCATCTGCGCTTTATATAGGCATAGAATCATTAAATTTACCGGAAGGATCTGAAGTTATCACCCCTGCACTAACATTTTCAACAACTGTTGGCTGCTTGGTAAAAAACAACTTAAAGCCGGTATTCGTCGATATAGAGCCTTTAACTTTTAATATAGATGCAGCCAAAATCGAGGAAGTCATAAGTAGTAAAACAGTGGCCATTCTGGCCCCAAATTTGATGGGCAACATTTGCGACTGGGATATTATCAAAGATATAGCCGACAAGTACAACTTATTGGTTATTGAAGATTCTGCCGATACAATTGGCGGAAAATTGAACGATAAAAGCAGTGGCTTTTACACAGACATGTCTATTACCAGTTTCTATGGGTCGCACATAATAAATTGCGCAGGCAATGGCGGCGCTCTCGCTTTAAACGATGATTCAGCACTTGAAAAAGCAAAGCTACTGAGATCATGGGGTAGAAGCTCGTCTTTATTTGACGAAAATAGCGAGTCAATAGAAAATCGATTCAACGTCAATTTGGACGGAATTGAATATGATGCAAAATTTGTTTTTGAAACAGTTGGATATAACTTAGAGGGATCAGAAATCGGAGCAGCATTTGGCTTAGAGCAAATAAAAAAATTACCCGCCAACATTAAGACAAGACAAGCTAATTTCAATATTCAAAAGAATTTCTTCGACACCTTCGAAAACTTTTTTGATACACCTGCTGAAAACCCTAAATGCGAAACAGCATGGCTAGCTTTTCCAGTAATCATCAAAGAAGATGCACCTTTCAAACGTAGAGATTTTCAAATCTACTTAGAGGAAAGAGATATCCAGACCCGTGTCGTTTTTACAGGCAATGTGACCAGACAACCAATGTGCAAAAATATTCAAAAAAGAATTTCGCCCTCAGGCTTAATCAATTCGGATAACGTTATGGAGAGAGGAGTTCTGCTTCCTGTTCACCACGGAATGACCGCAAAAATGTTTGAAAGATTTCAAAGTACTATTACTGATTTTGTCAACAGTAAAAAGTAAACCTATGGAATTTTTCCTGCTTAAATAATAATTTTTTGCCTGGCATACAGTATTTGCAATCAGCCATTAATATGTAAAGTCATAAAGGAACTTGTCGAGCAATACATTTACTTCCTCTACGGCCAAATGAAAGGCGATCTCTACTTCAACAAAAATGCCTCAGATAAAGGTTTTGGAGATGGTGACATCATTGCCATTCTCAAAGGTGCTCCTGATCTGACTGCCGAGAATTTAGAGCTCGCCTGAAGACACAAAAAAGGAGGGAAAATGATTCCCTCCTGAACATGAAGGATTGAATCCAGCGATTGAGTGAATGGATCAACTCACTTGCCCTTCGGCAAACGGCCTCCATTGCAGAAACGAACGGCTTGGGCATTAGTACGACCAGCTGCAATGACCTCCTCGACACATCCGTTAAAAGCTTTGCTCTCTTGCTTCACAGCACAGAGGCCAAAGGCGATCGCGGCAAGGGAGATCGCGGAGACAACGGTGGTCGAGACCTGAATCACCCCATAAGCAAGCATCGCCTTCTGCTTGCCAGCGCAGGTTTTCTTGGGCTTCGAGTCCTGGCTGGAAGCGGACTGCTCAGTCATGTCGAGGTTTACGCTGCTGCGACCTTAAGGACTGAGAAGGAGACCTCCAGCGCTGGCACAGACGAGATAACCGCCCTGATTGGTTGAGGCTGCAGGAAACACCCATCCGGAAGGATCGACAAGCAACAAGCCCTCGCCTGGACTAAGCAAAAATGCTCAAAAACCTCTGTGGAGCTGCATTTTGCACACAGCACGGTGACCGATTCAGCACCCCACCTCAGCCTTCATCGTCAATATTGCCGAAATAGTATTGGCCCATGGATTCCAAGTTGAAAGCAGCGCTTAGCCGGTGCAACGAGGAAGAACGCAAAGCTGTCGAACGTTGGTTCAAGAGCTTCCAAGCCATCGGTGTATCCAAACGGAATGGCATGTCTGTGGCTCGCGGCGCAGCGACGTCTTGCCCAATACAGTGAATCACACCGGCTTGCTGACTCTCAGCCATCAGCAGAACCAAGCAATGAATTGACTGAGCCGAATAAAGACACACACTAATTACTACTTAAACCAAAAAGCGATACTGCCAACACCCTGTCAACAAATAAAATATTTGGAAATTATTTCAACATTTGCCCCAAGCTTAACCAGAATTTGTTCATACCACTTCGCAGCAGAAATTGTTGATGCGAAGAGATTGGCGTATTGACTTGATTCGTTCATTATTATTTTGATCCAGGATCACATTCTCCTGGGTTTCCATAGATAACCAATATATTTGCCACCGTAATCACTCATTAAAGATGGTTTTGATTTCATCCCCGCATCATCCGACCACCCAGACACTGTTCAGAGATGGACCATAAACCAGCCGCTGCCGCAGCAAATTTCGATTGATTCTGTATTGGACCTGCGTATCTGAATCATTCCAAAACCACAGGCTTGAATCCAGACCAACAAAAAGGACCCTGTTTGTTGTCGAAGGCCTTGGACAGCTTCGGTGGGGATTCCAGATAGACTTATCTTTGAATAAAACAGCTTGTCCACGGACGTAATCCCTACGGTCATCAAATGACCACCACGCACCGCTGTAGCCCTTCGTTTGTCCTGTCTGAAAGATTCCAAGGCTCTTGTTGTTCTGAAACAACTCACCTCTAAGGGCCAGCGGTGTTCGTTCCACCAACCGAATCTGAATACCAGGAACCTCCTCACTCGCGAGCACGCACACCAAAGGCAGTGGCTTAGCTGAAACCGGGAACGCAACAGCGCAGGCAGCCAACAACGAAGTGAGTGTGCTGCGTACAAAGGCCATCATCCGGAGATC
>QCTG01000012.1 GCA_003211235.1 Synechococcus sp. AG-673-B04 | reverse complement strand
TCATCGGAGTGATGACCTTTGACGATGGCGGAGAAGTTGACGACAAGGTGATCGCTGTGCTCGCGGATGACAAACGCATGGATCACATCAAGAGTTTTGAGGATCTTGGAGAGCACTGGAAGAAGGAAACCACCTACTACTGGGAGCACTACAAGGATCTCAAAAAGCCTGGCACCTGCACTGTGAATGGATTCTTCGGCACTGAAAAGGCCGTGGAAATCATCAAGGGTTGTGAGGCTCGTTATATGGCTGAAATTGATCCGAAACTGGTCGACTGACGTTTCATTCAATCTCCAATCAAAAGGCGGGGTGATCCTCGCCTTTTTTAATAGTTTAGCGCTGATACATATTCACTAAAACTGCGCGTTTGGCTTCAGGGTGCTGGGGATGACCGCAATGAGCTCCTTTTTGAGACGAGATCACCATGTCTCCAGCCTTCGCGAAAATAGAGATCGCTTTAGAAGCTTGAAGTTGGCTGAATTCAAAAGGATCCAGTTGGTTCTCTTTGTTGAATGTTGAATTGTTCTGCCACAAACGACGGTGTCGATGTGACCCTTTGACATAACAATAGGGACCGTCACCCAGTTTGTTGACGTCGCTGATATAAACGAAAGATTTGAATTTCAAGGACCGGCCATCGCAGTGAAATCCGCGAGTGTCCTGGACACCCTGGTTTAAGTATAGATTGCGACATTTTACCTGGAGTCGATTGAAGCTGCTAACTAGTAATAATCTCTGGATTAATTGTTCATGCAAGCAGTTCTTGATCTTCTTGTCCAAATTGCATGAAAGTCGTTCAGGGTGAAAGATGTCGATCATTCCAGCATCACTGCCCGTCCGTCCATCAGGCCGCTTCACCCGATAATTGATGACAGCACGATCAGCGTCTCGGAAATTATGGTATCCCTTTATTGCTCGATGGTTCGGAAGGTTGAGATAGGCAATCTCCTGGAGATTTAGAAAGTTGTTTGACTGAATGTTCTCCAGAAAATTGTGAATTTCATTTTGGATCGATGTCAAGTCTTGATTGGAGCCGGCGCCTCGAAGACAGATGATTCCGTGGCGTCGAAGTGCCCAAGCGGCTGCAAGAAAGCTGCGCCGGCTTTGCACAATCTCGGAAAAGGGGAACGAGATGCTGGCAACGGCTTTGGCAAGGGCTTCGCCACGCAGCAAGATTGGCTGTCTTGAGGCGATCGTCGTACTGGACAACACAGCTCAACATCATTTTGGAAGGGTACTGCCGGCCGATGGGGCTCCGGCACTTGCCATCTCCGTCTCATTGACGAGACGGGGAGATTCTGAAGAGTTTCTGATTTCAGTTTCGCTCAGAGATTTTTTGGCGCGACATGAATACGTTTGAGGCTAGCGAGACTCATGCGTCTCATGCTTGTTTCATGGGGTGCTCTATCGGTTGTGGTTGCTGCCCTGGCGATGGCAGCCCCGCTGAGTGCGCAGGAGTTGGCTCTGAAATCCTCATCGCCATCGCGCATCCTTTTGGATCTGCAGCGGCGTGAAATCAGCGTGCTGCTGAACGGGCGGATGCGTGGTTCCTGGCCGGTGGCGATCGGGGACCCAACGACCCCTACGCCTCAGGGAGAGTTCGCAATTCTCACCAAAAAGATCAACCCCATTTACGTTTCAGAAAAATCTGGATCTCGCCAGGAGCTCAGCGGCCCAACGAGTCCAATCGGTGATCGCTATCTGGCCTTCCATCGCAATGGTCGCGGTGAATTCGGTATCCATGGCACACCCTGGCCCCATTGGGTGAAGACCCGCGCCGCCGTCAGCTTGGGTTGCGTGCGCATGCTGAACGTGCACGTCCGTCAGTTGTTTGACCTCGTTGACGTGGGCACAACCGTCGAAATCCGGGGTTGAGATCGCTGCTTCCAGTCGCGATCCCACCGGTTGTCCAGAGAGCTGCAGTTGGCTTAAGCCTCCGGACGGACGGCGTCGAAGATCTCCTTGAGAATTTCGCCAGCACCAAGTTCCTTCAGCTTGGTCGCCAGCTCAAGTCCAATCGCTTCGGGATCAGCTGAGGAGCCTGTTGCTCGCTCTCGGATCAAGCGCTTGCCGTCGAGGCTTGCCACCATGCCAGTAAGGATTAACTGGTCGCCTTCGAAGCGTGTGTTGACGCCGATAGGCACCTGACAGCCTCCCTCAAGTTCCCGGAGGAAGGCGCGTTCTGCGAGGCAGCGCTTGGAGGTGGGCCCATGTTCAAGCACTTTGATGATCTCCATCACTTCCGGTTTGTTCTCAACGCATTCGATCCCCAGAGCTCCCTGGCCCACGGCATGGAGAGAAATATCGCCAGGGATGGATTGGTCAATGCGATCTGCAAAGCCGAGTCGTCCCAGGCCTGCGGCGGCCAGGATCAGGCAGTCGTACGCGCCGCTATCGAGTTTCTCCAGGCGGGTGATGACGTTGCCTCGGACATCCTTGAATTCCAGATGGGGGTAGTGATGCCGCAACTGGGCAAGGCGCCGGAGTGAGCTGGTCCCCACCACAGCGCCTTCGGGGAGTGTCGCAAGATTGAGGTGCTTGTTTTTGGCGTGCAGCACCAAGGCGTCGGCGGGATCTTCCCGTTCGGTGATGCACCCGAGCATCAGACCCTCAGGGAGATTGGTCGGTAGGTCTTTTAAAGAATGAACAGCGATATCGGCGCGGCCGACAAGCATTTGGGCCTCGAGCTCTTTGGTGAAGAGTCCTTTGTCGCCAATTTTGGCCAGGGCAACGTCGAGAATTTTGTCGCCTTGGGTGGCCATCGCTTCCACGGTGATGGTCAGTCCCGGATGAGCCCTTTCCAATTCGGCTTTCACCCAGTTGGTCTGCACCATCGCCAGCTGGCTGCGGCGGGAGGCGATGCGCAGTTCGGTGAGGGCCATTGGCTCGGCAGATCAGCCGTCAAGACTACGGACTCACGACCCGCTCGAATCGTGAATGTGAAGCATCTCGGGGGATTCGGAAGACTGTGAACATTGCGTAACATCTCCACAGCGGCGCACTCTTTTATGCCTGGTCCGGTTGTCAACGGTGTGCGTCATGCAGCATCAATCAAGGCGTCCCTGGACGAGGAGTCGGTCACCAGTCACCTGCCACTGATGGCCGAAGGAACCATCCGTCTGCTGTTACTGAACAGCGGCGACCTGCTGATGGCACGTTTGAGGTCCACCACTGACCCCGATGGTCAAACGGCATACCAGCTCATCCGTCCCCGCCGGGTGGTGGGTTCAGAGGATGGTGAGAACCCCTGGCGTTTGGAGCCCTATCTGAAAGGCTTCACCTCGCAGTCCAGTTTGGTGCTGTTCAAACACGCCTTGGCTTCGGTTCTTGAGCCTGACGGTTTGCTGTTGCAAGCGTATTCCGATGAAACTGCACAGGAATGCCCCTACGAGGAAACGCCGGTGGAGCGGTTGAAGCGTGCTTTTCAGGAATTCACAGACTCTCTGGACGCTTGAACCTCA
This sequence comes from Synechococcus sp. AG-673-B04, assembly GCA_003211235.1. Taxonomy (GTDB): domain Bacteria; phylum Cyanobacteriota; class Cyanobacteriia; order PCC-6307; family Cyanobiaceae; genus Parasynechococcus. Next base: position 25,782 of record QCTG01000012.1, on the reverse strand, counting down.
CACCTCGCGCGTTTTTCAACGTATTCGTTTCAGTAAAAACCCCAGGCATGCCTGGGGTTTTATCTCTTCCGTGTGAGGAGGGCGTCTCAATTCCCTCGTCTCTTTTATAGGCCCTTGAGGGGGCGCTGAGACAGTGCTTTTGTACTTCTATATTTGTCTGAAGAGAGGCAAACGAAATGTCCTTAGCAGAATTTTGTCGATGAACGAGTCTTATGTCCTGGTGGCAATCATTCTCTGTGTCTGGCTGCTGGTGAAACTTTTGCCTGGAATGGAACCCTGAGTCGTGCTGGGGTGATGTATTGATCTGACTTGTCATGGACAGCAGATTCAGCTCATCAGCTGCTTTGGATCTTTTCTTTGGAAGTTTAGATGTCGACTATATCACTAAAATATATTTTTTACTTGTCAATGTTGGAGGAGTTGGCTTGGGGCTTGTATCGGTATTTTAGCGTACTAAATGTTCCCGATTTTCTATATTTGGATCGCTAATTTCACTAATATTTGGTTTAATGAAATATAAATAACATCAAAAATTTAAGTTGAAAACGTTGGAATAATTTTAAGCGGCTAGATCAAAATACTAAATTTATCTGAGATGTTCAAGAACAGCCCCAAAGTTCATTCCCGACTTGACATAACCAGCAACTGCGAGGGCAATGACGGCTGCATTTAAAGCGAGGAAGGCCCCCGCAAGCTTCAATTCATTTTTCATAAGCAAATGATGGCGGATCTTCCAAGATGTCCGTGGCCTCAATTCTGTTGACTTTATGCTGTTAATCCATTTCGCCACCGGCTGAGCGGAGCTGGTCGCCAATGCGCTCGGCATTTCATTTGCTTTGATCGTCGAAGGTGTCTGATCTTTATTTGTAATCTGGATATAACCTTCTAGTGAATGCTGTCTCTTCGGGGTAGAGCGCAGTCCGAAGAGTCCCATCGCAATGAGTTTGAATTGCTGATGTTCAAAGTGAACAACCTATTCAATAAGTTTTTGCTGTGAATGATTTTTATGAATTGGCTAAGTAACTTTGCCTTTACCTCGAGGGGGCAGATGTTTGCAAAGCTGACCTATTGATACGTTGGCGTCATTCAAATGATAAAAGCTTTCTAGCTCTGCGTGTAAGAATTTTATTTGTTTTAATTCCTATGCAACTAGTCGCCTTTAGTTATGGGAACTTAGAGATGAGTAATCTCAGCGCCGCTGCGATATTAATCACGGGTATTGTGTCCATAGTGTTTTTTGTCATTGCGTCTTTAAAGACAGACACTAAGGGGCTTATCGAGTCATCTATAGAGCGTCCAGAGAAAAACAAATAGTTATCCTTCTATAAGTTCAAGTTCAATCTCGCTGAAGTTATTGGTGTTGTTGCCTCCGTCTATCCCCTGCAGGCCATAATAATTTCCCTTGTCAAATCTTACAGTGATTGGATACCTTGATTGAGTTGGCTCTTTCTCGCGTGAAGCTACAACACCAACCTCATTATACCAATATGATTCTTTTCGTTTGATGCGCACTCTTGAGCCTTTTTTGATGTCCGACATTTTTAACTTTGATTTATATTATTATAATTGCTTCATTGGAGCAGAGGGGTAAAAATTTACGCGCTTGTTGAGGACGTATTTTACCGAGACAAGAAAATTCTTTTCTAGAATTATGCTTGAGAAATTATTTGAATGAAAAACAGTTTCCGCAAGCACATACCTTGATTGTGTCGCCGGTTAAATAGAATCCACCCCCTGCGAGAGACTCCTGATAGTTGATTTCAATGCTTTTGAATAATTCAACTTTTGCGGGGTCTGCAAAAAGTGTTACTCCACTTTCTCGAGCGATTGGCTCGCCCGTGCGTCTTCCCGTAGAAATGGCTAGGGAATAATCAGAGCATCCTCCAGGAATAATGTCAGCGAACATTTCGCCTGGTATTCCTGAGAATGCAGACTGTCGCAGAAGTTCTTTGGCGGCATTTTTCGTTAGATATGCCATTTCAGTGGTTTTAATTTAGTTTATATTAGCTCTTTTGTCGCTGATATTTTTGAATGCTTGCATACCTGTTGATATAATTTTGACGAGATGACTGTATAATTTGAAATAACGTTCAAGTCGTTAAAAGTTTAAACACACTTAGTCGATTGGGCTGTCTGAGCTATGCGCATATGGCCACTACGCAAAAAGGAGGAGGCTGTTAACCCCCCTATGCTAATGACCAATATTAAGATTTTAACCTAAGAAACTCGCTATTTGATGTATTCCTTGAGAACGCCGTTGCGATTGGGGTGCCTCAGCTTGCGCAGGGCTTTGGCTTCAATCTGACGGATTCTTTCGCGGGTTACATCAAAGATCTGACCAATCTCCTCAAGAGTCTTCATTCGCCCGTCATCCAGTCCATAACGCAAGCGCAAAACATCACGCTCTCTAGGACTCAAAGTTGCCAAGACACCTTCTAGATCTTCACGAAGAAGATTCTTGGCAACGTCCTGCTCGGGGTTTTCAATGTCGGCTTCGATGAAGTCGCCGAGCCGCGAATCTTCCTCCTTTCCAATAGGAGTTTCCAGAGAAATCGGCAACTGAGCACTCTTGGCGATGAAGCGCAACTTTTCGATGGTCATTTCCATCGATTCAGCGATTTCCTCTTCTGTCGGTTTTCGACCAAATTCCTGGCTGAGAACTTTGGTGGTTTTTTTGATTCGTGAGATGGTTTCGTAGAGATGAACCGGTAGCCGGATGGTTCGGCTCTGGTCTGCAATGGCTCGGGTGATCGCCTGACGAATCCACCAGGTGGCATAGGTGGAGAACTTATATCCCTTCTCGTGGTCAAATTTCTCGGCTGCGCGAATCAAGCCGAGACTGCCTTCCTGAATCAAGTCCTGAAAGCTCAGCCCCCTGTTCATGTACTTCTTGGCAATCGAAACCACGAGACGGAGGTTCGACTGCACCATCTTTTCCTTGGCCCGTCGACCCAGCATCAGGCGACGCCGGAAACGAATCAGGGGCATTTCCACAAGGGCGGCCCATTCTTTATTGTCCGGCTCCTTTCCGTTGTCACTCTCGAACTGAGCAGCGAGCTCCTCGAGGTGTAGGAGGTCGGCAATTTTTCGTGCCAACTCAATCTCCTCGTCCGGCCGCAGCAACCGGATGCGACCGATCTCCTGCAGATAAACCCGAATGGAATCTTCGGTGTAAACACCTTTTGGCCCAATCTTGATGCTGGCAAGGGCTTTGGCTTTGGCCGCCTTCTCAGCAGCAATGGCCTTTGCTTTCTCCTCGGGAGAAAGAACAATTTCTGGGGTGGCTGGGGCTGTGTCTTTCTTGGCGGCTGTCTTCTTGGCTGCAGGTTTTTTGGCGGCTGTCTTCTTGGCTGCAGGTTTTTTGGCGGCTGTCTTCTTGGCGGCAGCCTTTTTAGTCGTTGCTTTTTTGGCAGTCGCCTTCTTGGATACAGGTTTTTTGGACGTGCCGGTTTCGCTTTTCTTGCTTTGATCGGCTGCTGCCAGCAACTCATCAGCCGCTGCGCTCAGATCCTTGGAATTGGCGCGACTGGTTCGCCGCCGAACCTGGGTCTTCTTGGCTTCAGCCTTGGGTATTACATCTTTGACCTCACCATCGGCATTCGCCAGAAGAACGATGTCCGGTTTGGCGGTTTTGGTGGCGGCTGGACTCATGGTCAATGACGCTGGGAAGAGAACGGCAGGTTCTGGAACAGGCATTCCTACTGAAGCCTGGACAAGATGTAGCAATGAAGGGATTAACCCATCAGCTTGAACGATGCAGGGACGAGCCCCGTGAAATCAATGCGAATGGCCTGGTGTTGACCAAGTGATGAATCCTGATGGGATTTGATCTGTGCTGTCCGGGGTGATCTCAGACCGGTCGAAGGGCAGGTGAAAAACCTGTTTTCGAGCTACGTGTCTTCCCTCTGGATCAGGCACAGGATTAGCCACAATGGGGCTACATAATCACCTTAATGAAGTTTTCGGATCGGTGCAAGTCCGAAGCCACTCTCAGGGATCGAGTGGAAGTGTGGCTGGAAGCTGGGAGAGACGGACGCTGCTTCAGCTACTGCGCTGACCCTGCACTTGCGCTGCGCCCCGGTGATCTTGTTCGTGTGTCCCTGCGTGGCAGGCCGATGCATGGACTTGTTGTGATGTCTCAGCAAACCTCCGGTGAATGCGGTCTTGATCAGGACGGTTCAGGTGGCGACGACGCTCTGGCGGCGGTCCCGTTGCAGGAGGTGGAGGAGCTGCTGCTGAGGGCAGCGGTCGATTCAGAGTGGCAGGAATGGATCGAGCGCGTGGCGGAACGCTGCCACCTCAGTCCGTTCCGGATGCTCAAGGCAGCCTTGCCGGTTGGTTGGTTGGGGCAAGCTCGGCCCCGGGTTGTTCGTCCAGGTCGGTCGATGTGGTGGGTGACCCTGTGTTCTCCAGCCTCCGGAGCACTTGATCCCACGCCAAGACAACGTCTGGTTTTGAAGCTGCTGGAGTCCCATGGATCGGGCCTTTGGCAACAAGCACTGGAGCAGGAGGGCTTCAGTGCAGCACTGCTCCGGGCTCTCGAGCAGAAGGGATGGATCCTCCGGGAAAAGCGGCGTCGCTGCTCAGATGAGGCACCGCAACCAGGCACCAACTCGATGCAGCTTGAGGTACCTCGCTCCCTTACGGACGAACAGCAGCAGGTGATGGCTCAGTTCGCTTCGCTGCCTGCCGGGGGGGGATTGCTGCTGTGGGGTGTGACGGGATCGGGCAAAACGGAGGTTTACCTGCAGTTGGCGGCCGAGGAACTGAAGGCCGGTCGTCATGTGCTGATGCTGACGCCTGAGATCGGCCTGATTCCTCAGCTTGTGGATCGCTGCCGTCGACGTTTCGGGGCGTGCGTTCTCGAATACCACAGCGGCTGTCGTGACCTTGAGCGGTTGCAGGTCTGGCGACGCTGCCTTGAAACGAATCAGCCCCTGTTGATCGTGGGGACCCGCTCTGCGGTGTTCATGCCCCTTGATCCCCTGGGGATGGTTGTGCTCGATGAAGAGCACGACAGCTCCTACAAGCAGGACTCTCCAATGCCCTGCTATCACGCTCGCGATCTGGTGCTGGACCGGGCACGCCGCTGTGGTGCCCGTGTCGTGCTTGGCAGTGCCACCCCTTCTTTGGACAGTTGGGTGCAGCTGCGTCCGGAGGGGCCGCTGCAGCTCGGGCGTCTGACCCAGCGCATCTCCAAGCAGGCTTTGCCTCCGGTCCATGTGATCGACATGCGCCACGAATTGGCAGAGGGGCATCGTCGTCTGATCAGTCGTCCGTTGATGGAGCGTCTGGCGGCATTGCCCGAGAAGCATGAGCAGGCGGTTGTGCTGGTGCCTCGTCGTGGTTACAGCCCGTTTCTTGGCTGTCGAAGCTGCGGTGAAGTGGTGATGTGTCCCCATTGCGACGTGCCGCTGACGGTCCATCGCGGCGGGGGTGGCCGTGAGTGGCTGCGTTGTCACTGGTGTGACCACCGCGATGAGGTCGGGAACCGTTGCAACCATTGCGGCTCCACTGCGTTCAAGTCCTTTGGAGCCGGGACCCAGCGGGTGATGGAACAGCTGGCGCAGGAGCTCGAGGATCTGCGCCTGCTGCGGTTTGATCGAGATTCCACTGGAGGTCGTGACGGTCATCGCCGCCTGCTGGATCGGTTCGCTGCCGGTGAGGCGGACGTGCTGATTGGAACGCAGATGCTCGCCAAGGGCATGGATCTGCCGAGGGTGACCCTGGCGGCAGTTCTTGCAGCCGATGGTTTGCTGCATCGGCCGGATCTGCGGGCATCGGAGCAGGCTCTGCAGCTTCTGTTGCAGCTGGCTGGTCGTGCTGGCCGAGGGGAACGTCCGGGGCAGGTGCTGGTTCAGACCTACAGCCCCGATCACCCGGTGATCCGTCACCTGGTGGACGGTCGCTATGAGGCGTTCCTGAAAGAGGAGGTTGAACTCCGTCGGGAAGCGGCTTTAGTGCCCTTCAGTCGCGCTTGTCTACTCCGGTTGTCAGGCGCATCGGCCAGTGCCACAGCCACGGCAGCATCCGTGATGGCTGAGCGGATCCGTCCGATTTGCGAGGAGCGTCGCTGGTGGCTTCTGGGCCCTGCACCGGCGCCGGTCGCACGGGTGGCGGGCCGCAGTCGCTGGCAGCTTCTTTTGCACGGACCGGTGGGGTCGGAGCTGCCGTTGCCGCCGGGTTCAACCCTTTGGGATGAACTTCCACGCGGAGTGAGCTTGTCGGTGGACCCTGATCCGATGGAGCTTTGAGCTCAGGGGGGAAGTTCAGGAAATCCATACCCCAGTCTCCGGCGAATGCCCTGCAGCAGCAGGCTCAGCACCAGCAGCAGACCGATGGCCAGGCTGCCGATGCCAAGAGGGCTCCAGCGCCAGCCGTGCATGTTCAGTTCTGTGGCTTCGCCCAGGAAAAGCTGTTGCTTTGGAGTGACTTGATTCAGGCCGAGCTGCAGAACAAAGCCAGGAATTGGTGGAACATCGCGGAGGTCGATGAGCAGATTCAGGCGCTGGTCGACGCCTACCAGCCAGTTGCGTTCATGCAGATGAATCTCCGGTGGAGGCAGATTGATCCCGGCACTGTCTCCGGCGATTTGCAGGACCTGGCTCAGCAGTCGGTTCATCTCCGCTGACGACATCGGATCGGTTTCAAACCTTTGATCGCCTCCCTCCTGATGGCTGACGAACACTTCGGGACGCTGCCTTGTTAGGTCCTGTTCAAAACGCTTCTGCCACGGCAGCATCTGTCCGCTGCTGCTCTGCATATGCCAGTTGAGCTGCATCCGGTCCGGCGCAGGACTGGTGAGGTCTGCCTCGATCCGTACACAGCCGCTGAGCAGAACAGTCAACCCGATCAGAACGACGGAGACGACAAAAGCAAATCCCAGAGCCGGTGCACGGGTTGGGCCTGTGGGCGGCGGTGGTGGCGGCGGAGGTTTTTTGGTGCGACGGTTGCGTGTGGCGCTGGGTGCGGCTGCCCCCTCGGCACTGAGTTTCAAATCCGGCAGCCGCATCGACCATCGCTCCGGGCGTTCGAGGCTGGGAGCCTCGAGAATGGCGAGCAACTGGCGTGCTTGCTGGCGCAATTCGGGTTCTCCGGTTCTGCTGAGAATCCGGCAAGTCGCCACAGCATCCTGGTCACGGCCCTGACCCATCAAGGCCGTGACCATCAACAGCCGGATTCTGCTCCCATAAGGAGTTGGGAGCGGATGGCTGTCGGCAAGGGGGGCCAGCAGCTCGAGACATTGGCCGTAATCCCCCCGTTCAAGGGCAGCTTCCGCAGAGCTCAGATCCAACTGTGCCGGTTGGTCGCTCACGCCTCAACCGCGGCCTACCACCATGGTTCCGATCCCAGCATCGGTGAACACTTCCAGCAGCAAGGCGTGGGGGACGCGACCATCAATGATGTGCGCAGCTGACACTCCCTGGGCCAGGGCCCGGATGCAGCATTCGGTCTTCGGGGTCATGCCGCCAGCCACCACGCCATCCTGAATCAGGTCACGCGCTTCCGAAAGACGCAGCTTGCGGATGAGCGAATCCGGGTCATCCCGGTCCCGAAGAATTCCAGGGGTGTCGGTGAGCAGAATCAGTTTTTCCGCTTCGAGGGCTGCTGCCAGTTCCCCGGCCACAGTGTCGGCGTTGATGTTGTGGGCGCGGCCATCGCCGGGTGTGGCGGCCACGCTTGAGATCACAGGCACGTAACCGCGCTCGAGCAATGGCTCCAGCACGTCGGGGTTGGTGCGGGCCACATCCCCAACAAAGCCATGGCTGCCATCGCCCCATGGCCTGGCTTCTACCAGGCCACCATCGCTCCCGCTCAGGCCGACAGCTCTGGCTCCAAGCTGGTTGAGGCCGTTGACGATCTGTTTGTTGACCCGACCCACCAACACCATCTCCACTACATCCATGGTGTCTGCGTCTGTCACCCGCAGTCCATTGCGAAATTCAGCTGGAATCTCGAGCTTTTTCAGCCATTGATTGATTTCAGGTCCGCCGCCGTGGACCACCACGGGTTGCACGCCGACACAGGCAAGCAGTGCCAGATCACGGAATACGGCATCACGCAGCTCAGCATGGGCCATGGCGGCGCCGCCGTATTTGATGACGATGCGGCGACCAGAAAAGCGCTGGATATAAGGCAGTGCCTCACTAAGTACGGAGACCCTGAGGGCGTCATTCCCGGTCTGAATCGGTTCAGGCATCGGGCAGGAGCATCAGATCGAAGCGATCGTCCTCGACGGCGTTGAGTTCGGCGCGAACACCCTTGGCAAAAAAACGTCCGAGCCGCTCGCGCTTGTTCTGCCACTGCTCCAGGGGCACAGCATTGGGCTGAAACCTCAGCCTGAGGCCATATCCATCAGCGGAGTGCAGTTCTTCGATCTCTTCAAGCTGGGGAGGGTTGTCTTCATCCCAGAGCTTGAGCGCTTCCAAGGACGACTCCAGATGTGCTTTCTGGCCGTAGCGCCAACGGGTGACGTCCCCCAGAAGTTTGGCAAGTTCCGGTGCTGCCTTATCCCGTTCTGATTTCAGTTGGGCTGCGGGCGTCACTCGTCTGGCTGGAGGCAGCTCGGACGATTTGAGTGCCAGTCCCCCAAGCAGGATGGGTATCCCGTAGAAAATCGTTGGCAGGCTGAGGTTGGCGCTTCCGGTGGCATAAGCCACGGCGCCAACAACAGTGAGAACGCCTCCGGCGATGGTGACCAAGCTTCCTGGGGCCAGCAGTTCCTTCATGGACGCCACGTCAAGGACGCCATTGTGACCTCCCGGCCATCAGGATGGAGAGGCGATGCCCAGCCTTGACTTTGACCGGTGCCTCCAGAGAGGAGTTAGAGGACCTGCTCCAGCAGCTCGATACCGATCGGGCCTGGTTGCTGCAACAGATCGACAGCGGACGTTGGGTTGATCTGCGGCTTGATCTGGCAGCTCTGGAAAGGGAGCTTGGCCAGATGATCGTGCGCGCAGGTGAATTGCTAGAGGATTCAGGATCCCGGTGAGATCAGAACGGGATCTCGTCGGTGTCCGGCACCAGGGGAGCCGCATTCCAGTTGGCGGCCTCAGGTTCCTTCTTCACCGGAGCAGGTGCGGCTGGGGCCGCTGCTTTGCTAGTCGGGTTGGATGGAGCTGCAGCGCCACCGACAGGGTGCATCCTCGCCAGGGTGAATTCCGCCCGCTTTTCCTTCATCCCGTCCTGTCGGGGCACAGTGTTCATGCGCAGACGCCCCTCGAGCATCAGACGCTGACCAACCTGCACCTTGTTCTCAAGCTCCTGGGCCAGGTTCCCCCAGCCCACAACCTTGAGTTCCCCGGGGGGGTCACCATCCCGCAGGGCATCGAATCGAACGGTCATTTCGCCGATCGGGGTTTGATTGTCCTGGGTGTATCGAACCGTCGGAGCGTCGATCACTTCCACTTCCAGCACGCAGTGGTTCATGTTGATCACCGTTTTCGGGGGTCATCCTGATGCAAGGCCGCGGCTTTCGCCAGGACCGAATCTGGCTTCTGGCTGGAACGGGGGAAGGTCCGCAGCTTGCCGCAGCTCTCAAACGTCATGGTTGGCGAGTGTCCGTGAGCGTTGTCACGGCTGCAGCTGCATGCGCCTACTCAGAACTCGATCTCGATCAGATCAACGTTGGAGCTCTTCAGGGGCCTGAAGCCATCACGGCGGAACTGAAGGCCGATCTCCCTTTCCGCTGCGTTGTGGATGCGACGCATCCGTTTGCGTGTCAGATCAGTGCTGATCTGCAACGCGCGTGTGCCGCGGCACGTCAGCCATTGCTGCGTTTCGAACGGTCTCTGGAACGCGGAGAGAAAGGGCGCTTGCTGAATCAATGGGGTGACCTGGCGCAAGCAGATCTACGTGGACGAAATCTCTTTCTGGCGATCGGTGGTCGTCATTTGTCGATGGCCCATGCGGTTGCGCGTACTGCGGGAGCTGAGGTTTTCGCCCGCTGCCTTCCCTCAGCCACAGGTTTACGCCTGGCGTTGGCGGCCGGATTACCTCCAGAGCACCTTGCGGTTCTGAGGCCCCTGCAGGGTTCGGAGCCAGGTGCGATTGAACGGGCTCTCTGTCGGAGATGGGGCATCAACACCGTCCTCTGTCGACAGTCCGGTGGTGTCACGGAGCGGCTCTGGCGGCGTGTCAGTGATGAGCTGAATCTGGATCTGCTGCTCCTGCGTCGGCCGGCCCCACCGGCGGGTGTTGAGACTGTGGACTGTGAGGCGGATCTGTTGCGCTGTATTCCCGGTCCCTCGTCATCACCCCTCCAATCAACCCATGACTGAAACCTCCCGCCTTGTTGTGGCTTTGACCACTGAAGGCGATCAGGGGCGAGCTGAAGCCCTGGCTGAGGCTTTGCTGGAACGCCGCTTGGTCGCCTGCGTCAGTCTTCAGCCTCAGAGGTCGATGTATCGCTGGAACGGCCGGTTGGAGCGGGACAGCGAAGTTCAGTTGCTCCTCAAGACCAGTTCCTGCTGTCTTGATGTGTTGCGTGAGACCGTGATGGACCTGCACAGCTACGAAACGCCCGAATGGCTGAGCTGGCCGGTGGATGCTGCATCGGCCTATGGCCAATGGGCTCTTGCGGAAATCAGTTCAGGTGGGTCGTCGCAAGCTGCTGGAGAGACACCTGGGAGCGAGCTCCCAGCTGGGTGACGATTTGTCCTGCACAGAGCGCTCCCAATTCCCCGCAACGTTGCAGCTCTTCCCCCTGGGTGTAGGAATGCAGGAAACCACCGGCGTACAGATCGCCGGCACCGGTGGTGTCAACAAGCTCACCGAGGTTGACGATGCCGATGTCCAGACGCTGCTCACCGCTGAGCACCACGGAACCCTCACCGCCTCGGGTGATGGCAATCACTTCACAGCATCCCCGAACAGCCTCGATGGCGCTGTTGATGTCTTCGGTTTGGTACAGCGACATTATCTCCACCTCATTCGCAAACAGCACATCCACATGACCGTTCACTAACTCCAGGAAGCTTTCGCGGTGACGGTCCACGCAGAACCCGTCCGAAAGAGAAAGCGCAACCTTGCCGCCGGCGGCGCGGCACGCTTCGGCTGCTGCGATAAAGGCGCGTTTTGCAGCTGGGCTGTCCCAGAGGTAGCCCTCGAGATAGAGAACCTTCGTCTGTTGGACCATCGAAAGATCCAGGTCCTCAGGCTCCAGCTGTGTTGAAGCGCCGAGGAAAGTGCACATCGTGCGCTCGGCATCGGGCGTCACGTAGATCAGGCAGCGTGCGGTCGTGGCCCCTGTTGTTGCGGCAGGGGTGTCGAAGCGAGCCCCTACAGCACGGATATCTCGACTGAAAATCGTGCCAAGCTTGTCATCGCGCACTCGACCGATGAAGCCGGCACGACCGCCCAGCTGGGCGATTCCCACAACGGTGTTCGCCACCGATCCGCCGGAGGTTTCCAAGCCATCACCTCCTGCGTAATAGAGGGTTCCGGCCTGGGTCTCGTCGATCAAGGCCATGCCGCCTTTTTGCAGGCCGTTGTCGTTCAGGAAGGCATCGTCGGTTTGGACGAGCACATCAACAATGGCGTTGCCGATCCCAACGACATCCAGGCTGCAGCTGCTGCGGAAGCGGGCATCGGGAGCCATAACGGGTATGGAAACAGCAACGCAGTATGCCCCTTAGCGGATCAGGCGCTGAGCAGCGCGCGCTTGGGGCCGTGGATGGGATCCTCCACCACGATGGTCTGGTCGCGGCTCGCGCCCAGCGAGACAATGGCGATGGGGACTTCCATGAGATCAGCCAGGAACCGCAGGTAGTCCATCGCGGCCCTGGGAAGGTCTTCAAGCTTGCGGCAATCCTCCGTTGAGCACTGCCACCCGGGCAATGTCTCGAAAATGGGCTGGCAGCGGGCGAAATCTTCGGAGCTGCTTGGGAAGTGCTCGATGCGTTCGCCGTCCAGTTCATAGGCCACACAAACCTGGATCTCATCGAGTTCATCAAGCACGTCGAGCTTGGTCACCGCCAGGCAGTCAAGGCCGTTCACCTGAACGGCGTAGCGTCCGATCACGCCATCGAACCAGCCACAGCGCCTCCGCCGCCCAGTTGTGGTTCCGAATTCACCGCCCCGTTCGGTGAGCTGATCATTCAGTTGACCGCTGAGCTCGGTTGGGAAGGGGCCTTCTCCCACACGGGTGGTGTAAGCCTTGGCCACCCCGATCACACGATCGATCAGGGTTGGACCTACCCCAGCGCCGATACAGGCGCCCCCGGATACCGGATTGGAGGAGGTGACATATGGATACGTTCCGTGGTCGAGATCCAGCAGGGTTCCCTGGGCTCCCTCGAACAAGATGTTTTGTTTGTTCCTTGCTGCCTGATGGATGGCACGCGTGCACTCCACAACGTGGGGAGCTAGCCGCTTTCCGTAGCCCAGATATTCCTGAACGATGGCTTCAGCATCAAGTGCCTCGACGCCGTAGATGGTTTCCAGGAGCTGATTTTTCTCCTGCAGAGGGCCTTCCAGCCGGAGTCTCAGACGCTGTTCATCCAACAGGTCGATCACACGGATTCCGCTCCGCTGTGATTTGTCGGCGTACGTGGGACCGATGCCACGACCTGTGGTTCCGATGCGCCGCTCGCCGCGTTGCTTTTCCATCGCCAGGTCAAGCAGCCGGTGGTACGGCATCGTCACGTGGGCGGTCGATGCCAGCTGAAGCCCGGAAATGTCGATGTCGTTGGCGATGAGCATGTCCAGCTCGCCCAACATCACCTTCGGATCGATCACGGTGCCGGATCCGATCAGACAAATTGTCTCTGGATAGAGGATTCCGGAAGGGATCAGATGGAGCTTGAGCACCCGGTCGTCAACAACGATCGTGTGCCCGGCATTCACTCCACCCTGGTAGCGAACCACCACATCTGCAGAGCGGCTGAGGAGATCCGTGATCTTCCCCTTTCCTTCGTCACCCCACTGCGCTCCGATGACGACAACGTTGGCCAAAGACATTGCGGCCCGAAGCCGCGAATCTGCACAATCCGCGACTATCTCAGATTTGGCGTGGACCTGTCAAAGGAGTGAAGATATTGGTGCTTCAGCTACCGCGAATAACGGATTTTTCAGCTTTGGACAGTTCCTTGGCAAGGCGGTCGTGCAAGGCCTCGGGTATGGGGCGATTCGCATAGGAGGCGTAATGGCCTGCAAGCGAATTGAGCGCTGTTTGCATCGTTGTGAAAGAGCTCAAGCCATTCACCCTGGGCTGAGGTCTGTAGCGCGACACATATTCACTGATCAGCGCCCGTGCTTCTGCTTCAACCTCAGCGTGATTCTCTGAGTCCTGGGGTAGGTCGATCACCTCCCGCAAGTTCCGGGACACAGCCACGGTGTCTTCCACGTAATCACCTGTGAGCCGCGCATCGGCATCACCGCTGCAAGCGGTGAGCAGCAGAGACAACCCGAGCATTAGGGCAATCGCCACCCGTGATAACGACTGCGTAAGGCGGGCCAGGGCACTGAGCATGGCAAAGGCGATTTTAAAAGACTTTAGGGGCGCAAAGCCCTGAGAAGGCTGGAGGTGGCTTCAGCATGGGGCAGCTTGCGCATCTCGCGGTTCGATCTCTGAATCAGTTCAACGTTTCCCTCAGCTGCATCGCGGCCAATCACGATGCGCCATGGGATCCCGATCAGATCAGCATCCTTGAATTTCACCCCGGCACGCTCTTTGCGGTCGTCCAGCAGAACGTCGATTCCCGCCTCGAGAAGGGTTGAGTAGGTGGCTTCACCAAGGGCCAGCTGGGCCTCGTCCTGAATGTTGGCCACCACCACGATGGCTTCAAAGGGGGCAATGGCCGTTGGCCAGCAGATTCCAGCTTCGTCGTGGTGCTGTTCAACGGCAGCTTGCGCAAGACGCGAGATCCCGATGCCGTAACACCCCATCCAGAAGGCTTCATCGCGTCCGTTTTCGTTGGTGAAGCGGCTGTCCATCGCTTCTGAGTACTTGCGGCCCAGTTGAAAGATGTGACCCACTTCAATCCCCCGCTTGTCCCGCAAGCGGGCCTTGGGGTTGTGCACACATGTTTCACCGGCGCGGGCATTGCGCAGGTCTTGCCCCTCGGGTCGTCCCCCGAGACTCTCCCAATCGCAGTGGCAGCGGTGGAGCTCGTTGCTGTTGCCGCCGCAGTGAAACCGATCCAGTTCAGTGGCGGTGGTGTCGGCCAGACGAATAAAGGATGGCGCCCAGCTGCGAGCACCTTTGAGTACAGCATCGTCAAGGTCGGGGCCGATGGCGCCGAGCGGAAGAGGGCCCAGTCCTTGGCGGGCCGTCTCATCCACGGTGATGGGACGGCAGTCCAGAACCCCTTGATCCAGCAAGCGACTGAGGGCATTGACCAGCTTGACCTGATTGAGATCCTGGTCTCCCCGCAGTGCTACGAGGAGAGGTTTCTCGCTTTCGTCTTCCATCCGGGCCAACAGCAACAACACCTTCACGACCTGGGAGGGATGCCAGCCCTGGGTTTCGCAGAGCGATTCGATGGACCCCTGTCCGGGTGTTTTCAGGGTGGCTGATTCTCCAGTGTCGAGAGGAATGGCTTCATGGGGACGGGAGATGGCCTTCTCCTGGTTTGCGGCGTAGAGGCCGTCGTCACTGATCAGGATAAGGTCTTCGCCTGCGTCGGCGGTCACCATGAACTCCTGTGACGCGGCACCGCCGATGGCTCCGCTGTCCGCATCAACGGGAACGGCATCCAGTCCGCATCGGGAGAAGATTCTCCGATAGGCCTCGTCCATGGCTGCGTAGGTGCCTTGAAGGCTCTCTTCGCTCGCATGAAAGGAGTAGGCATCCTTCATGATGAATTCTCTCCCTCGCATCAAGCCGAAGCGAGGCCGGATCTCATCGCGAAATTTGGTTTGGATCTGATACAGATTCACCGGCAGTTGGCGGTAGGAGCGCAACAACTCCCCAGCGAGGCTTGTGATCACCTCTTCATGGGTTGGGCCGAGTCCCAGTTCTCGTCCCTGGCGGTCCTCCAGGTGGAACATGATTCCCTCCCCTGCCGTGTAGCCCTGCCAACGCCCACTTCGTTGCCACAGCTCAGAGGGATGCAGCTGTGGAAGAAGGGTCTCAAGGGCGCCTGCGCGACCCATCTCCTCCCTGACGATGCTGGTAATGCGTTGGATCACCTTCCACATGAGGGGGAGATAGGCGTAGATCCCGGATCCCACGCGCCGGATGTACCCGGCACGGAGGAGCAATTGATGGGAGGCGATCTCGGCTTCTGCCGGCACATCGCGCAGCGTCACCAGCATTTGGCGGGAGACGCGCATGGCTAGAAGAATCGAGGATGCGAGAAGTTATCACCGCTCAATATCCGGTCGATTCGAAAACTGTCTCCTGCCCGACGAAACCTCTGTGCGACCCGAGTCTTGGCTGCTACCGTCCGCGGAGTCCAGCCTGTCCTAGGCCTGTCTCATGTTTCCTCGGTCGGTTGAATCCGTCACATCCCAGGTTCAACAATCCGTGGAGATGGCCATCGAAAACATGGCCTCCGAATCCAGTGGTGACGCACTGGTTGGTATCGACGATGTTCAGAAGTCGCTGAATCGCTCCAGGGCTTCGGTTTACCGATACACCAACACCGATACAAGAAATCTCAATCCCCCGTTCAACCCCCGCAAGCTCAATCCTGAATATCGAAGCGATCAGAAGGATCCACTTCTTTTTCATCCGAACGAGGTTGCTCGTTTCGCCAAAGATGTCCTTCGGATTAAAGAAGTAACGGTTGAGGTTCTGAACTCTCCTTCAACGGCAACGCAGCAGATGCTTGGGGCCATTCTTGAGGAGCTCAAAGGAATTCGAACCCATCTCGAATCGTTCAATGAATCACCTGCAGATCTCGCGTCCCGCCGTGAGCGGAAAGATCGACCTGCTGCGTGAATGTCCAGTCGGTGACAGAATTGACTGATCTTTGACTGGGATGACAGGTCCGGCATGCCGGACCAACAACATGGCTTCACAACCTGCAGTCCCTCCCCAAGACGACAGCCATCCGTCTTCTGAAGCCGGAGAGGAGCCGTTCAGTCCGGGCTTGCCTCTTCGAGCTCTCAGCGGTTTTATTCTCGCCCTGATGAGCGTTTCGCTCCCTTTGATTGCGGTATTCACCGATCGCGAATCCACGTCGGACCGTTTGATTCCGACAGCTTTTGAACGCGATGGATCTCAGCCGACTTCCTCCCTCACCGTCCTCCGACCTGGTGCACCTTCTAGTGGTGAACCCAGCGGGCAGCCGTCACCTGTACGACTACTGCCCTGATGCTGGTCTGATGGTTTTGAAGCGGGTGCTGGATTCTTCCATCCGCCATCCCTTCGATCACGGCTTTGTGCCCAATACGAAGGCCTTGGACGGAAGCCCACTGGCCGCCATGGTGATTGCCGCAGAACCCATCCCCCCCGGCTGTCTGATCCGAGCTCGTCCGATCGGGCTGTTGGAGCTGCATGAGCAGACTCTGTGCATCAGCACCCTGCTGTGCATTCCTGATGCCGACCCGCGCCAAGATGCCATTCGGAGCATTCGTCAGATCGCTCCGGCCCAGCTGGAAGAGATCGCTGAATTTTTCCGGACGATCCGCAATGTCGAGGGCGGTTCAGTTCTCCGTCAGGGCTGGCGTGATGCAGATGCTGTGCCGCCGTTGCTGAAGACCTGTGCAGCAGTTGCACGCTGAAGGATCAGAGGCCGTAGCACCCTGCCGAATGCTTGTAGGTTAGTGCGCACCAATACCACTGTTGCGCCGTGCCCACCATCCAATATGAGCAGGAAGAACAGCAGGTTGGATGCATTGAGGGTGCCAATTTGCGCAAAGCGTCGTTGGACGCAGGCGTTAATCCCTACAACGGCGTCAACAACCTCAACAATTGCAGTGGTGTCGGCCAGTGCGGCACCTGCGTGATGGAAATCGTCGAGGGTCTCGAAAACCTTTCGCCTCGCAGTGACGTTGAAGAGGTTTATCTGGCCGATCGTCCGGCCAACTTCCGCCTCAGCTGCCGCGCTAGCATCTTCGGTGACGTCACGGTTAGAACTCGCCCAGCAGATGGTGTTGGTCGGGGTTCCAACAGCCTGGTGGGTGCTGTTAAAGCCCTGTTCGGACGCTGATTTTGAGCGAGTCCCTCACGGTCTTCAGCTACAGCCGCTGCAGCACTTGCCGCAAAGCCCTCGCATGGCTCGATGCTGAAGGCATTCCTTATTCAGTGGTGGACATCACCTTGAATCCCCCCTCACGCGACCAGATCAAGGCCGCCGCTGATCAATTGGGAGATCGCAAGCCGCTGTTTAACACAAGCGGCAATAGTTATCGCGCCTTGGGAGCAGCTTCTGTCAAAGCGATGACGGAGGACGAAGCGCTCGATGCTTTGGCAGCAGATGGCCGCTTGATCAAGAGGCCTTTCCTTCAGAGATCCAATGGTGATGTGTTGGTTGGGTTCAAGGCTGATCTCTGGGCTGAGCAGCTGAGGGGTTGAAATTCAAGCCGTCCAGTTCGCTGATCAGTTCTGCCACCCCGCCCTGATCACGAAGCTGACGGAAGCTCGAGAGTTTTAGTTCTTCGAGCATGGAAGCCATCAGGATTTGGCTTCGTTCCAGAACCGGTCCGTCCTCGAGCACCCGAGCCAGTTCTTCCCAGAACCGATCCAGGGTGTCAGTTCCGAGGCTGCTTAAGACCTCATCCTGTGTTCCAAGGCGTTCCCCGGTGCTGCGCGACACATTCAGCAGGGAATCCACAGCACCGCTGGCAAGTTGCCGACTGATCGATTCCGGCGCCAAACCATCAGCGAGGTTGTTGCGGAGCACGTGATGAAGCAGTTCCACCAGTTGCGGGCGCAGGGATGGTCCCACTTGGACCATGAGCAGCGGCACCCATAAGCGCAACAGTTCAATGAGTTCAGGCTGTGCCCTCAGGTCTGTGCTCTGGTGAGAGCAAAGGCTGCGGATCCTTTGGGGCAGCTGAGGCGATCGGATGAGCTGCTGCAGTGCGTCCACAACGCGGATGGTGATCACTTCAAACAGCTCGAGGGCCAGCAGCGCCACCACGCCTCGACTGATCACAGCTCGCAGGGGCTCCAGCTGAATCAAATTGGCTCCAGACAATCGTTCCGTCACCGGAACGATTCGCAACACCCGGCCGATCGGCAGCAGCAGGGGGAGATCGATCCATCGCCTCAGTAGCGCATCCCGCCAGCTGATAGCGGGGTAACGACGTCGCAGACGAAGGCTTCTCAGGCCAATATCCAGCAGAAATAAAAGCTGAAAGGGAAGGTCAATCCGCCAACTCAGATCGGTTGGCTGACCGCTGGCATCGATGCTTCTCCAATAGTTGATCTCAACCAGGGGCAGGATCTGTCTTCGCCAGAACTGCCTTTCATCAGTCCAGCTCACCTGCTTCAGGTAGTCCGTACCCAGCAGCTGTGTTGCTGCTGCGCGTGCCGACTCCTCGTCGGCCCTGGTGCGCAGCAGGCTTTTGATCTTTTCGAGTGCACCGGTGTTTCCTGAACTCACAAAAGGGTTGGTGTCCATCAGCCGCTGCGTGAGCTCCAGCTGTTGTTCCAACAGCGAAATGACCAGCGGATCGGTCAATTCACGCTTGTTGAGGGCCAGATCAAGGGAGTTGAACTGCTCCCTGTAGAGACGGGTGCTCCGATGCGGCTCAATCCCTTTGACCTGGTCGTAAAACGGTGTGATGTCTGGCAGCCAGGGCAACGGCACCACCAGTGGCAACGTGGGGAGTGGATAGAGATTGCGTTGAAGCCAGAAATTGCGAAGGGGGATGTAGGAGACGTCAAAGAGCACCCAAGCCAGGTTGGCCACTGCAAGCAGGGCAATGGTTTGGTCCCAGCGATGCCACGGTCGCTGATGCGGTCGTTGGGGCAATCCCTGCCAGCGCGGTCGGATCATCGGCAGATGCGGGGCTGCAGGGCTGCACAGAACATCACCCCTATCGTGAACTAACTCTCCCCGGACAGGCCCGTTGGCAGTCGACGAATCAAAGACGAAGGGGGCGCAGCCTCATCCCTTCTGGGACTTCTGGGGCCCGATCGTGTTCATGCTGGCCCTCTATCTGGGCATTCGTCAGTTTCTGGTCGAAGCCCGCTACATCCCGTCCGGCTCGATGCAGCCGGGTCTGAAGATTCAGGACCGATTGCTGGTCGACAAAATCACTTACAAAACCAGAACGCCGCAGCGCGGCGAGATCGTGGTGTTCAATTCCCCCTATGCATTCGATCCTGCGTTGCGATCGCCGCAGAAGCCTTCCCCTCTTCTCTGCGGCCTGGTGAATCTTCCGTTGCTGGGTCTGATCCCCGGTCTCGGGGATCCAGCCTGTGATGCCTACATCAAGCGGGTGGTCGGTGTTGCCGGAGACCGGGTCGTTGTTGGCCCAACCGGTGCGGTCAACCTCAATGGCGTGCCATTGGAGGAGCCTTACGTCGAACAACTCTGTCCGTTGAATGCTCAGGGAATGAGCCCCTGCCGCACCCTCAGCATCACCGTGCCCGAGGGATCAGTGCTGGTGCTTGGCGACAATCGCAGCAACAGCTGGGACAGCCGCTTCTGGCCAGGGAGTCCCTTCCTGCCACAGCAGGAGATTCTCGGCCGGGCCGTCGTTCGCTTCTGGCCGCCCAACCGGATCGGTTTACTCAGCGACTGAGGCCACAGGCCGTGACGCGTCCCTGGAGTGTTTCCCCAAGCCAGGGGAGATTGGCGGCTCCCGGTGCTGCAGGATCGTCGCGACGCACCGTCCAGCGATGATTGGGATCAAACAGCAACCAGCGTCGGCTGCCGATCGTCAGCGTTTCCGCTGGTCTGTCCAGGAAGGTTGAAGGGCCGAAGCTGAGGGTCTGCCACAGCTCTTCAACGCTGAAATGTTCCTTTCGGACCAGGGCCGACCACAGGGCTGGAAGAACCAGATGGTGGCCACTCAGGCCTGGGGGGCGTTGATCGATCGGCAGCAGCATGTCCTCCTGATCCAGAGGGACAGCGTGGACCGCAACGGCCTGAATCAGCCCATCCCGCAGCGCCGATCGCAAACGGCTGCGGTCCCTCGTCCCCCCAAGAGATGGACGGACCCTCCATCCCGGTTCAGCGCCTCCTAGAGAGCCCCGCTCCGCCAGAAGGTGCCACCAGCACACGCTGGATAACGGTCGTGCTGCGACCTGTTGCAGCGCTTCAACGGCCTCACCGGTGGAAAGGTTCATCAGGCGCAGTTGACGATCCGGATGGCGTTGCTGAAGGGTCAGCAGCTGGTTCAGGGGTTGCAGCTCACTGGCCAGGGGATCCGGCGGCCATCCCGCCCTGAGGGTTTCGACGCCCTCTCGGACGAAACCGTCTCCCTGCAGCAGGGGATCTCTAGCGGCAAGAAGCACCGGGCAAGAACCCATTTCCCCAAGGGACAGTCCCCGTTCCAGCAACGCCAGCGGGATCATCTGATCGTCGTCTGCCAGTCCGATGGCGCCGTGTTCGAGCAGGTCCGCGTGGGGTGCCAGCTCCTCCCCCCGTCCGCCGATGCTGAAACTTCCCCAGAGCGGGAGGTGGACATCCGATGGGTCAATGCTGTGCAGACCGAACAACCGCTCCGGCTGGTCTCGCCAGCTGTCTGCTTTTGGCAGCAGGGCCACCTGGCCGTAGCCGGCTGCTGCGGCGCAGCGGCGAAGGCTCGTCAGGGTCTCAACAGTTCCACTCACTGGGGTTGGCAGCAGTGAATGCGGGTCCACCAGACAGGGAGCCACGAGCTGCTCAGGTGCAGGTGTTGGGTTGAGACCCAAAGCGTTGCCGCGCTGTCGGGCCTCGTCATCGAAGCCGATGAGAATTCCCGCTTCAATCAAAACCGCTCCCTGCTGAAGCGGGATGCCAGGACCACGCAAGATCCGAACCGGATCCAGCAACAGGGTGTCTTGCATCGGATCAGAGGGCGCCCGCCGCGGTGCGGTCGATCACGCTTCCGAAGTGGGAGGTGAGATTCAGGCAGGTCACGACCGCAGGCTGGCCTGGATCGGCAGCGATGTCGACCACCGTCACGCCGCCGTTGCCTTGCTTCACAGCCCAGATATCGGCTGGCGTAAGGCCCAGGAGGTCGCACAGGATGGTCTTGTTAACGGCGTCATGAGCCACCACCAGCGCCGTTTCATCTGGTTTGAGCCCGGTCGCGATCTCTTTCCAGCTGTTCACCGAACGGGTCCAGACGTCCTGGATGGTTTCTCCCTCCGGCATCTGCACCGTTTCAGGGGATGTCTTCCAGGTGTCGAGAAGTTCTGCCCAGTCGGCGCGGATTTCGGATTCAAGCTTCCCTTCCCACACTCCGTGTCCGATCTCGACAAGACCGTCGATCTGAGTGAGAGGTATTTCGGCGTGTGCTTCGAGAATGATTCGTGCGGTTTCGGTGGGGCGGGAGAGGGTGCTGCTCCAGGCTCGATCGATCGCAACGTCCTTTAAAAAGTCTCTGGCCGCGGCTGCTTGACGACGACCGTTGTCGTTGAGTGGGATGTCGATCTGTCCTTGAAACCGTCCGGCCTTGTTCCAGTCGGTTTCGCCATGTCGCACCAGGATCAGTCTTGCGCCGCTGCCCCGCGTCGGCAGAGGTTGCAGGTGGGTGGTGCTGTTGAGACACTCGATCTGAACCTGAGCTCTGCTTGTTCCGGGCCGCAGGTTGAACACCGAAAGCGAGGTGTTGTCGACCCGAAGGCGTCGGAATCCATGCTCGGGCTCCCCCAGCATGGACAGCATCAGACAGCGCAGGATTGCATTGTGGGCGACAACCAGTACGGTGCTGTCCTGCTCCACCGGATGACGTTCGGTGAGCGCCTGGATGAACCCCTTGGCTTGCTCCATCAGCTCTCCAAGAGGTCTATAGCGGCTGCCATCACGACGCTGTAATTCCAGCGCAAGCGGTTGTCGCTTCCAGATGCCGTAGGCCTCGGGATGCTGTTCTGTGAGTTCATCGATGCTCAGTCCTGACCAGGGCTCGAGATCCACCTCAAGCAGGCCGTCATCGAAAACAGTGGCGGGAGCCTGGCCGCCGCGGGCTTCCAAAAGAGATTCCGTGGTGGCTGCGGCGCGCTGCAGCCTTGAGCTGTAGACCGCGTCCAGCGACACATCCGCCAGGTTGGCCCCAAGACACCGGGCCTGTTCATGCCCCTTGTCGCTCAGGTTGGATTGGTCGTCACGCCCCTGGATGCGCCGCTCAAGGTTGAAGCTGCTCAGACCGTGGCGGACCAGGAGTAGACGGAGGGTCACGGTGCGGGATCAGGGCGCGGCCATCGTATGGGTCAAGCGATTCCAGGGGACAATCGGCTGCAGTTGAGCCGACCGGGTGTCGTCCAGTTCCCAACGCCAAGCCCAGCCCGCCTGGAAAATTCTGCTTGGGCTGCTGTCCCTGGTCATGGCTGCCTTGATCTGGTTTTCAGGCCTGGTCAGCAGCCTTTCGCGTCCGTCGGTGGCCCCGAGCCTGAATCTGCAGCAGCAGGAGATCACCGTTTTGGCGGAACCCGCTGTGCCGCCCTCCCTGGTTCCGCTGCTGTTAGGGAATGGCGACCCCCGCATGGCTCTGCGGCAGTCGCTGGAGGGAACGTCATCGGATCAACGCAGTCCCAGGCGGACGCAGCTGCTTGAGCTGTTGTCCGGACGGTCTGTTGCTGTTCCAGCAGATGCTGATGCTTTGTTGAAGCTGCTTGATTGCGAGGCCCAGGGTGGTTCTCAGGCCGAATGCAGTGACCCCGCTGTGGCCCGCACAGCCCTGGTGCGTCTGGCGCTCAGTGCATTGCTTCCGCTGCTGACGGCGCTCGCAGGCACGTTGCTGCTGGTCATCCAGGGGTGGCGTCGATGGCGTGATCGCGCTGAAACCTGGCCTGAACTGCGCGGTCCGATGCTGACTCTGCTCGATATGGCGCTGTTGGTGGCGGGTGGCTTTGTGGTGGTTAGCGCCGTGGCGGTGCCTCTTGTGGTGCTTCCCCTGGTCGGAACGTTGACCGGATCCCTGGCCAGTCCACGCCGTGAGGCCGTGGGTGTTGTCATCAATTACGGCTTGATGGCGCTGCCGAGTCTGCTGATCTTGAGGCGTCAGCTCGCCTCCTGTCCGGATCAAGAGCGGCCATCTGAGGGATGGCTGCAGTGGCGCATCAAGCCGCTGGCCTCTGCCGTCATCGCAGCTCTGAGTGGTTGGCTTCGCATCACCCCTGTGGTGATGCTGACCGGTTGGGTGCTGGTCAAGGTCGTGGGCGATCCAGGTGGCAGCAATCCCTTGCTCGAGTTGGTGTTGGGCAGTCGCGATCCGTTGGCACTGGCTCTACTCGCTTTCACCGCAGTCGTTCTTGCTCCTCTGTTCGAGGAGATCATCTTCCGTGGCGCTCTTCTCCCGGTGCTGGCCCGTCGCTTCGGTCCTCTCGCTGGAGTGCTGTGGTCGGGGCTGTTGTTTGGCATGGCCCACATCAGCATCGGGGAACTGGCTCCGCTCACCGTTCTGGGGGTTGGTCTCGGTTTGGTTCGTATGAGCACTGGTCGGTTGCTCCCGAGTGTGTTGATGCATGGCACCTGGAATGCCATCACGTTTTTGAATCTGCTTTTGCTTTAAGGCTTGCCCCAGGCAGGTCCGAATGGTTCACTGACACATTGATGGTTCAGCCAAGGGTGGCCGCATCCAATCAGCGCTTCTCGATGAGTGCTCTTCAGCTGATTCAGGGCTCCTTCTCCGCCGGAAGAATCACCCGACGCTCCCCCTTGGTGGGCGGGTTACATCGTCTTGCCGACGGCACGTTGCTGGGTGTTTTCGCCGCATTGGCTGTTCTTGCCGGTCTCACGCTGCATTGGCAGCACCGCTGGACGATGGCGTTTCAGCGCTTTGAGGCCACCAAGTTGTTGTCCCATCGGCTGACGGAATCCACAGCTCTCCTGGAGCAGCATTGGCTGGATAGCACAACGAGCCCGTCTCGATTCGTCCCCACCAAGGTGACGAATCTGATTCATCTCGAGCGTTCCCCTGTTGTGGTCTCTGATCCTTCCGTCGTCATCGCTCGGAATGAACTATCACAACCGAGGGTTCGTCCGGGGTACTGATGCGAGCAAAATCGTATTCGTCAGTTCGGAAAAGGCCTCGTCCCCGGGTTGTTCCGTTGGCCCAAGTGCCGGCTCATCGCCTCTGGATTGTTTTCCTCATCCTCTGCACGGGATTGACAGGATTAATCGGGCGTATGGCCTGGCTGCAGCTGGTTCAGACACGTGCACTCGAAGCCCGTGCCCGTCGGCTGCAGACGCAGACAAGCGCCCCCCTCGGAACACGTCGCCCGATCGTTGATCGCACCGGTCGGCTGGTTGCGATGGATGAGAAGCGGTTCCGTCTTTGGGCCCATCCTCGTTACTTCAATCTTCCTGGCGACGACCCTGGACGGGTGCGGCCTCCAGAGGATGTGGTGACACTTCTTGCGGCACCTCTGGCTCGATCGGCGGAAAGTCTGCGCATTGAACTGGGGAATCGTCGATCAGGGGTACGGCTTGCCGAGGGACTGGACCCTGAGACCGCAGATCGCATTCGTGGCCTAGGGATCAGCGGTCTCGACCTCGAGGCATATCCCCAGAGGATCTATCCCCAAGGGTCGCTCTTCGCCAATGTCGTTGGTTTCCTCAATGATGAGCGGGTGCCCCAGGCGGGGCTCGAGCAGAGTCGTCATGACGACCTGCTGAGGCATGAACAATTGCAACGTCTCCGCAGGGGAGCCGATGGCACCCCGCTTCCGGATGATCTCAACCCTGGAGCCTTCTACGGGGATGATCTACGCCTCCAGTTAACCCTCGATGCGCGTCTGCAGGAGCTGGCGGCAAAAGCTCTTGCGGCCCAGGTTGCGACATGGAAAGCCAAGAGGGGCGCTGCGATTGTCATGGATGTCACCAACGGCGAGCTGTTGGTGCTGGCATCGACTCCGACCTATGACCCCAACCGCTACTGGCGATTCTCACCGGCTCGCTTCCGCGAGTGGTCGGTTCAGGACCTCTACGAACCAGGTTCCACGTTCAAGCCGATCAATCTGGCCTTGGCGCTTGAGGAGAAGGCGATCGCGCCGGAGGATCGGGTCCATGACACCGGCAGGATCACCATCGGCGGCTGGCCGATCAACAACCACGACAAGAAGGCCAATGGACTTGTGGGGCTGGCTAAGGTCCTTCAGGTGTCCAGCAATGTCGGCATGGTGCGCGCCATGGGCCGGATGAAGACAGATGTGTACTGGGACTGGATGGACCGGCTTGAAATTGATCAGCGTCCGGACACCGATCTTCCCGGTGCCGTTGCCGGTCAGTTGAAAAGCAAGGAGCAGTTCATTACCCATCCGATCGAGCCGGCGACAACCGCCTTTGGGCAGGGATTTGCGCTGACGCCCCTCAAGCTGGTGCAGCTGCATGCGGTCCTGGCCAACGGTGGTCGCATGGTCAGTCCCCACATCACCAGAGGATTCCGCTCCGGGGGCGCTTTGGCTCCACCTGCATCGCCATCGGGGAGAAAATTGCTCAGCCCTGAGGTGGCTGCAACGGTTCTGTCCTGGATGGAGTCAGTTGTTGAGCAGGGCAGTGGTGTGGGTGTGAAGACGCCGGGTTATCGCATCGGCGGCAAAACAGGAACTGCCCAGAAAGCCCTGAACGGGATCTATCTGCCTGGAGCCAAAATCTGCAGCTTTGTGGCCACTCTTCCCATCGAGGCCCCGCGCTACGTGGTTTTCGTGGCTGTCGATGAGCCACAGGGTGCCCATGCCTACGGCTCCACCGTGGCCGTGCCAGTGGCAAAACAGATCATTGATGGCCTGCTTGT
>QCTG01000011.1 GCA_003211235.1 Synechococcus sp. AG-673-B04 | reverse complement strand
GGGTCTGGAGATGCTTTTCGGGGGTGATGGTGATCAGCTGAACGGGATGTTGCCTGCAGCGGATCTTCACCGGGCTTTTGAAGCTGCGCCAGACGACCTCGCTGTAGTCGTACTGATCACCAAAGCGCTGCTCTGCGCGCTTGAGGAATTCGTCTTTGGTGATTCGAGCTCCCATGGAAAGAATGTATGGGAGATCGCGACAGCTCGAACATGGGCTTCATGGGTCGTCACCAGCGGGCCGCGCGAACGGCTCGTTCATCCATCAGGCTGATCCAATCCATCTGCGGCTGGGAGGCCATGGCGCTGAGCAGCGAACAAACGCAGCACCAGGCGCCTGTTCAACCGTGGACATTGATCCGAGGCTGGGTCAAACCGGATGCCGCAGTCTTCTGGCGCAACCAGCTGGCTGAATCTGTTGGCTGGCAGCAACCGATCGTGAGGGTTTATGGACGCCAGCACCCGGTGCCGCGCCTCACGGCCTTTCTTGCGGAAACAGGCGTGCGCTACCGCTACAGCGGAACGCAACACACCGGCTCAGGCTGGCCGGACTGGTTCGTCCCTTTGCTGAAGGAGGTGAAACAGGCCTGCTTCTGCAACTTCAACGGTTGCTTACTGAATCTGTATCGCCATGGCGACGATCGGATGGGATGGCACGCCGACGATGAACCTGAAATCGATCAAAGCTCTCCTATCGCATCTCTCTCTTTCGGGGCCAGTCGCGATTTTCAGCTGCGCCATCGCCACGAGACGGGCAACAAAACATCCTTGAGCCTTGCTGATGGTGATCTGCTGATCATGCAATCGGGCTGTCAGCAGAGCTGGCAGCACTGCATTCCGCAACGCAAGAAGATCCGCACAATGCGCCTCAACCTCACGTTTCGCCGGTTTCAGATGGCTTGACCCACCCGTTCAGAGGCCAATCCCCGGCCATCAATGCACCAGCAACGCCAACACCTGTCCCCACAGGGGAGCCGTGATCAGAGCCAGCACCGTGCTCCAGAAGACCAAACTCGCTGCATCTCCCTGCTCCCGGTCCGCCGACTCCGAGAGCAGAAGCACTGAGATAGCGGTTGGGGTGGCGCCCTGCAAAGCCATGGCCTTAATCATCAAGGGGTCCCAACGCAACAGCAAACCGAGAACCGTCAGCAGCAGGGGGAAGAGCAGAAGTTTTCCCACCAAAGCCGCCCTCAGTCCGGGGTTCAGCAGGCCAGGGATGCGCCGATCCCGGAACAACGCACCAAGCCGCAACCCCACCACGAACAAAGCCAGGATCAACACCAGCCTTGAGGGCCACCACAGCGCATCAGCGAGGCTCTCGTTCCACGGGGTCCACTGCACCAGCAGAGCTCCGAGCAGGCCACGACTGGCAGGACTGAGCAACAGCCCCTGCGCGGCCCCCCGAAGTAGAGAACTAGACTGCAAGGAACTACCGGTCAGCATCACTGCACCCACGCTCCAGGTGAACAGCGTGGCCCCGATGTCGTAGCCGATGGTAATCGGCAGGGCTGTCTCCGGAAGGAATGCAAGCGCCAGAGGGACGCCCACATAGGCCGTGTTGCCAACGCAGCTGCCCAACCGCAACGCCGAAGACCGGTGGGGGTTGCCCGCGGATTGGATTGAAACCAACACCAACCAGAGAATCACCACCACCGGCGCCACAACGGCGGCCTTCAGAACGGCGCTCGTCAAGCCACCGCGCAGCAGCAATCCCATCACGCTCAACGGCACGCCGAAACGAACCAACGGCCGCGCCAGACGCGTCGACAACTCGGGTTGCTGGCCCCCCAGCCAGAACCCAACCAGCAGGGAGGGGACCAGCTCCAGCAGGAAGCTCAGCATGGCCAAACCCCCATTGCAGACTCAACGCTAATCACCATCAGGAGATTCCAGGCAATGCATGCATCGCCCCAGACCAGACCTCATCGGATCGTTCGAAGCGATGGCGGCAGCGACCAACTCACCAGACAACAGTTCAACAGCTACAACGCTGCCTATGACGCGTTGGAGAGGTACTACGGCGATTTCTGCTGCTCCGATGACGACCGGATCGACTACACGATCAAGGCTTGTTCTGATCCCGATGCCGGACCTGAGCCATGAAGCGAAGCACCCGGCGACAACGCACTTAATCAGTGATCACAAACGGTGCAGGGCCGCGGACAGCGTGAAAGCGACCTGCGGCATCAAACCATCTGGCTGAGGAAACGACGGCTGCGCTCTTCACGGGCGTTGGTGAAGAAGCTGGCGGGATCTGAGGTCTCCACCACCTGCCCCTGATCCATGAACATCACACGGTCAGCCACCTCCCTGGCAAAACCGAGCTCATGGGTCACCACCACCATGGTCATGCCGTCTCTGGCCAGTTGTCGCATGGCATCGAGCACCTCCTTCACCCGTTCGGGATCGAGAGCACTGGTGGGTTCGTCGAACAACATCACCTCAGGATCGAGAGCCAGGGCGCGGGCGATCGCCACACGTTGCTGCTGGCCGCCGCTCAGCTGAGCCGGAAACTTGTGCGCCTGCTCTCGGATCCCCATCTGATCGAGCAGCTCGATGGCCCGCTGCTCAGCCTGCACTTTGGGTCGTTTCTGCACCTTCACCGGCGCCAGGGTGATGTTGTCGAGGATTGAAAGATGGGGGAAGAGGTTGAACTGCTGAAACACCATGCCGACGCGGCGCCGGATCTCGCACACCGGCCGTTCCTCATGGGCTGCATCCAAGCGAACACCCAGCACATCCAACTCACCGCCGTCGAGCTTTTCCAGACCGTTGAACGTGCGAATCAGGGTGCTTTTTCCCGATCCGGAAGGCCCCATCACCACCAGCACTTCCCCACTGGCCACCTCCAGGCTGACCCCATCGAGAGCACGCGATCCCGGGGTGTAGCTCTTCACCAGATCGGTGGCGCGGATAGCGACGGTCATCGGTCGGATCGGAGAGGGTCGAGCCGAAGCTCTAGGTGGCGGGCCAGCAGGGCCATGGCCGTGCATGCCAGCCAGTAAACCGCAGCCAACCAGAGGTAAACCTCAAGAAAGCGGCCGATGAAGACCGGATTGGCCAGCAGGCTGCGACTGATACCAAGCAGTTCCACCAAGCCGAGAATCGCCATGAGGCTGGTGTTCTGCAACAGACCAACCGCTTGATTGGTGAGCGATGGCAGGGCGATGCGCAGGGCCTGCGGCAACACCACCAGCTGCAGGCTTTGCCACTCCGACAGGCCCAACACCGCTGCCGCCTCCCGCTGCGTGGGCGGGATGGCCTGCAACCCGCCGCGAACATCCTCAGCGATGTAGGCCGCCGCGAAGAAGGCAAAGGCCAGGACAGCTCGCAAGACCCGGTTGATCTCCAGTCCCGGGGGAAGGAAAAGGGGGATCAGCAGCTGACCGAAGAACAGCACAGCGATCAAAGGCACCGCCCGCATCAGCTCGATGTACGCCGTACTGCTCAGCCGCAGCACAGGCAGTCGACTGCGTCGCCCCAGGGCCAGCAAAACCCCAATGGGCAGAGCCAGCAGTCCGCTGCCGAAGGTAAGCAGAAGGGTGAGGGTGAAACCGCCCCAGTCGCGCGTGCTCACCGGTTCAAGCATCATTCCTCCGGCCACCAGCCAGAGCCCGAGAGGAGCCATGGCGAGCCAGATCAACGGCAACCAGCGCTGCAGGGGCCCCCTCCGAGGTCCGAGCAGGGTGAAACCGATCAGCACCACAAGGGCGATCATCCACAGCAGCGGTCGCCAGCGCTGATCCACCGGATAACTCCCCACCACATAAAGCGGCAGATTGGAGACCACCACTTGCCAGTCTGCGGCCAGCAGCAGCCAGTGCAACACCGACCACACTCCCCAGCCGATCAGCGCCGTCAGCACAAGGGTGACGGAACGGTTGAGCCAACGATTCATCAGCGACTCCTCCGCATGCGACCCAGCACGGTGGCGTTGATGCCGGCCATCCCGCCACTGATCAACAGGTTCAGCAGCAGGAAGCTGATCAACAGCAGCAGAAAGCCCTCAATGGCTCGGCCTGTCTGGGTGATGGTGGTATCGCTAACGGCGTAAAGATCCGCATAACCCACGGCGATGGCGAGGGTGCTGTTCTTGGCCAGGTTGAGGTACTGACTGGTCAACGCCGGCAGAATCGCAGGCAGGGCCTGGGGAAGAACGATCCGGCGAAAGCCGAGGCCCTCGCTCAGACCAAGACTGCGAAAAGCCTCCCACTGTCCGCGGGGAACAGCGTTGACCCCGCCCCGAACGATCTCTGCAATCGAAGCCCCGGTGAACACGGTGAGGCCTGTGAGCACAGCGCAGAACTCAACGCTGAGGGGCATCCCCAGCAGTGAGATGCCCTGATTGGACAACTGAATGAGGTCACCGATCGGGGTTTCAGGCAGCCCGAGGAAGGCGACGAAATACCAGAACAACAACTGCAGCAGAAGGGGAACCTGCCGAATCACGGCGACATAGCCACCGGCAAGGCTGCGCAACAGGCGGTTGCTGCTGCTGCGGGCCGCCCCGGCTGCCACCCCCAGCAGCGTGGCCAGGACCAAACCGGCTGCAATCACCTTGAGGCTGTTGAGCCAACCGATGGTGAGCGCCCAGAGATAGTTGTCAGAGGGTGTGTAAGGCAGAGCACTCTCAGCCAGGGCAAAACCTGACGGACGCCCCAACCAACCGAAATCCAGACCTAGCCCTGTGCGCAGCAGGTTCACCGCCAGGTTGTTCACGAGCAGTGCCAGAAAGGCCAGCAACAGCACGGAAACACCAACCTGGAGGAGCAAAGAGCGTCGCCGCATCAGGTAAAGGGTGGGGCGATCATCAGGCCACCATTCTCCGCCAGACGGTTCGCCCCCCGGGGAATCGCGACGGGTGTGGCGGGTCCGAGATGGCGGTCATAGATCTCGCCGTAGTTCCCAGTGGCACGGATGACCTGAACGACAAAGTCATCGGGAAGGCCGAGCTTGCTGCCGAGGGCACCATCGATGCCGAGGAAGCGTCTGAGGGCTGTTTGGCTGGCATCAGCCTCAGCCTGCTCAACCATCGCGTTCACATTGGCCTGGGTGATCCCCCGCTCCTCCGCTTCGATCAGGGCCAGCACCACCCAGGTCATCGCATCGGCCATGGTCTGATCTCCCCCCACAACGGCAGGAGCCAGAGGCTCTTTGCTCAGCCGATCCGCGAGGATCACATGCTTCTCAGGGTCTGCGAAGCCAGAGCGGGCCGACGCGAGCTGGGAGCGATCGGAGGTCATGGCCGCACAGCGTCCCTGTAGGTAGCCCCCTACAACCTGATTCAGATCCTGATATTTGATCGGGGTATAAGGAATGCCTTCAGCGGCAAATGTGTCATTCAGGTTCTGCTCGGTGGTCGTGCCGGACCCCACGCAGATGGCCTTGCCACTCAGATCCTTCAGCGAACGGATCCCGGCGGCTTCAGGCACCAACAACCCCTGACCGTCATGAAAAACGACCGGTCCGAAGCTGAGGCCGTTCCCGCCAGCTGAATCGCGGCTGAGGGTCCATGTTGTGTTGCGCGACAGCAGATCGATCTCGCCGGATCGAAGCGCTGTGAAGCGTTCTGGAGCGGTGAGCGGTCGGTATTGCACCTTTTCTGCATCGCCGACAAATGCGGCGGCCATCGCCCGGCAGATGTCCACATCCAGACCGGTGTAGGCCCCCTCGGCACTGAGGAAACTGAATCCGGGAATCTTGCCGCTGACGCCGCAGAGCAGCTCACCCCGCTGTTTCACCAGGTCAAGACGGGAGACCGAGGCACCATCCATGGATGCACATCCACCGACCAGGGCCGCAAGTCCGACCGTGGCGCCGACCAAAAGGCGATTACAGGTGCGAAACATCAAGGTTGGGACGATTCGGCTGGGATTGTCCCAGATCCGAAGTCCTTCCTGACGAACAGCACTAGTTTCCATTGATCGTTCAGCTGATGCATGCGCGCGCTGCCACAGCTGATGGCACTGGCAGTAAACTTAAACATTCTGACCTTGCCGTCTCAGACCCTGGTTGAGACCAATCGTCAGGCGTACAACAACAAAATGACTCTGCTGCAGGTGCTGCTGGACGGAGCCAAGGAGCGCGCCAGCGATACCGGCGATCTCGAAACGCTCTGCATGCTGATGAGCATCGGCAACGACGTGACCAGTCGGTATTCCCAGCTGAATCCAGAGGATCTGCAGGTGAAGGATCGACTGGGTGCCATGCAGAATGACCTGAGCCT
Organism: Synechococcus sp. AG-673-B04; assembly: GCA_003211235.1. Classification (GTDB taxonomy): domain Bacteria; phylum Cyanobacteriota; class Cyanobacteriia; order PCC-6307; family Cyanobiaceae; genus Parasynechococcus. Next base: position 23,306 of record QCTG01000011.1, on the reverse strand, counting down.
CTGCCTGGCACTGCTCGACGGGCCACGGTCCCTTTGATCAAGGCTGGGGAGGAGATCAGACGTGGGCCGACTCCTGCCCGCCAATGCGCTCGAACAGATCGAGACTCTCCTCGTTGAGGCCCTCGACATTCACCTGTGAACCGCCGAGACGCAGCTTGCGGACCACTTGATCCAGCGCAGCGACTCCGCTCTGGTCCCAGATGTGGGCAGACGAGAGATCGATGGTGATCCGTGCAGGGTGATCGTGCAGATCAAATCCCTGCACGAAATACACCTTGCTGACGAAAAACAACTGACCCTTCACCCGGTAGCGGAGCTCATCAGGGCTGATCTCCATGCTTTCGACTTCGATCACCTTGGCCACTTTGCGGCTGAACAAAATTCCAGCCAGGGCCACACCGGCGATCACGCCGAGCGCCAGGTTGTGAGGCGTGGTGAGCATGGTGACCGCGAAGGTCATCACCATCACGGAGGTGTCGCTCTTGGGAATGCGACGCAGATTGCGCAATCCATTGATGTCAGCGGTGCTGACGGCAATGCTGACCATCACCGCCACCAGGGCGGCCATCGGAATCTGCTTCAGCCAGGGGCCCGCCAGCAGGATCATCGCCAGCAGGCTGACGCCTGAGAAAAAGGTGGAAAGCCTGGTGCGGCCTCCGTTATCCACATTCATCACCGATTGACCCACCAGGGCGCAACCGGCCATACCGCCGAACAGGGAGGCAACGATGTTGGCGATGCCCTGACCGCGGGCCTCCACGTTCTTGTCGGTGCTGGTGTCGGTCTTGTCATCCAGGATGTCCTGGGTAAGGAAGGTCTCCATTAGACCCACCAATGAGATCGCCAGAGCTGTGGGCAAAACAACCCCAAGCGTGTCGAGATTGAAAGCCACACCTCCTTCACCGAAGGGCAGGCTGAAACTGGGCAGCCCGGCCGGGAGCGTTCCAAGGCTGCTGACTGTGGGGATGTCGAAACTGAAGCCAACGCTGATCAGTGTCAGCACCACGATCGCGACCAGCTGAGAGGGCACGACACGCGTCAGCCGAGGCAAGCCGTAGATGATCGCCAGACCCAGCAGCACAAGACCCCAGACGATTGGAATCTGGCCGCCGTGGGGCAGCAGCGAGGCCCCCTCGCTGTGATGCAGGTCGAGACCCAGTTGCGGAAGCTGTGCCTGGAAGATCAACAAGGCCAGGGCATTGACGAAGCCGCTGAGCACCCCCTGGGGCACGAACCGCATTTGATAGGCAAGTCGCAGATAGCCCCAGGCGATCTGAAGAAGACCGGTCACAAGACCCGCCACCATCAGATACTGCACACCGAGGCCCGGGCCCCGTGCCTCGCCAGTGGCCACAAGGCCTGTCATCAACAGAGCTGTTGACCCGGTGGCGGAGGTGATCATCGCCATGCGCCCACCCACGACGGCAATCGTGAGAGACAGGCAGAACGCGCCGAACAATCCGACCTTGGGGTCGACACCAGCGATGCCGGAAAAAGCAATCGCCTCAGGGATCATGGCGAAGGCAACCACCAGACCCGACAACAGGTCCTTGCTGGGGTTGGCGAACCACTGGTTCACCAGGGACTGATTTGATCGCGTGGCCATCCACGGCTGCCGCAGGATGTCGCGACCGTAGATCACGACACAGCCCTTGATATGACACGAAGTTGTGGAACAGGCGCTGAGCCCTCAGCCACCCACCCAGCAGCAAGGTGCGCATAAATACTTACTCATCTTGTACAATTGAGACACGTCTTGAGAGGCGATCTGTCCCGGGTACGTCGAGACCCGGGACTTTTTATTGCCCGATCGCCGATCACCGGATCTTCAGGCATTAAGCCTTTGCAACCAAACCCTTGAACGGCATGACGAAGCAGGAGGCTGGTTGCACAGCGGGACTGGTAGCCAGCTGTCACCAAAGGCTCAAGGGCGGGATCCTCTTCGGGACCCTCCTTTTTGTTTTGAGCTGTTGGACTTGCCCCATGAAAGTGATGACACCCGCAGGAGGATCAGTCGAGGTGTCCGCTAGTGGCATATCCCCTCGCCAAGAGTTTCAACAGCAGCAGTGGTGTCGGCTGTCCAAGTGAAAGTACTTACATCAGCAGGAGAACGACTTGATCACAAGTGCGTCGCTTTCCCTCATCACCATCTCATCGGCAAACTCATCTCCAAGCAGACCGAAGACCCTGCTCCGATGGCTGGTGAGGTGGGATGGCCCACAGAACAGTTGCTCAACACCAGACAGCAATCGATGAGGGCAAACCCCTCCATTTTTATTCATAAAAGACGGGTCGATTTTTATTCGATAGAGAGAACTGGCGTCGCGTTGAGGCTGGATATCAATCCATTTCACAGAGGAAACCTGAGAAACCTCTTCAGCCCCATCACAGCTTCATCACCACTGACCTGGAGCACTCAGAGAGGTTGAAGTGGATCAAAGGGGCGGCAGAACACACCGAGGATCCCGCTGCCGCTTCAGCTGCCGCAGCGAGGGCAGCCAGGCACCAAAAGCCTGCTCCAGTTCGCGCTGGTGGAAGGGGAGCTGATCATGCAGCTGAGCCAGATGCACCCCGGGGCACACGGTGTGCAGCAGCTGCCAGACCCGTTCCAGCCAAGCGAGGCTGAGTTGGCGCCGATCGGCATCCCCAGCCGGCCACACCGCCGTGATCCATGGCTTCCAAACCGCGTCGCGGTGAATGAAGGACGTCTCACCTACAGCCACTTGTGCCGTGGCCTCCCCCAGCTGTTGAGCCGAAAGGCTGCAGTTCCGATGGGGACGTTGGTCCATCAGCCCCTGCAGTTCCGGGAGCAACCGTCGCCAGCCCCTGCTGTTTGCAGGGCCCAGAAGACCAACAACCTCTCCATGCAATCGAGGCTGTCCAAGGGGAGTGGAGGCCAGGGGAGGCAACTGATGCAGGCCCTCGATACAGATGTGATCAGGAGCCGGATCGCATCGCACCTGCAGACGCGTGAGCTGATCCGACTCTCCCCAGTGCCATTGCAGTGAAACGCCAGCTCCCGCATGCTCTGCGGTCTCGATCCAGTCAGCCAGCTGCTGAGGTGCGCCGCTGGATTGCTGCACCCAGAGGGGTTGCAGCTTCTGGGTCATCAGCTCCACCTCCGTCACCACCGCAAGGAAGGGAGCTGCACCACACAGACCACGCCATTCGTCGGTCTGACCATGCCTGGAGCGCTCCAACCGGAAGGGCTCGCCACCACCCCACACCCCGGTCAAGGTGGTGAGCTGATCGACAGCCAGACCAAACCGGCGGCTAAGGGGGCCCATGCCACCGGTCAGCACATATCCCATCCCAGGCAGACCCGACAACCCTGCTGCGAAGGTCCGTTGATGGGGCACCAACACCTCCAGCACATCTCCGACCCTGCTGCCGGCTCCGATGCGAACGGTCGCCGTCGAACCGTCCCAGACCACACTGCGCACGTGAGCGCTGAGATCCAACGACCAGCAACCACTCACGGCAGCTCGCGAGGTCGTTCCACCGCCAGAGACGCGCAGGGGCGTTGGTTCCGACCAGGTCTCGAGCAAAGCCGGCAGATCATGCAGCTCCGGTTGCAGCACTCCCAACACGCGGGCATCTGCCGCCTGAGGATTAAACAAGGCTTTCGGGGCCTGATCCATTCCGTCGCAGCCGATAAGGTCAGATCAAACGAACAGTGGCACGCCCCCTTGCCCAAGCTCCAAGCCGAACGACTCGGCGTTTTGATCTGCGGCCATGGCAGTCGCAACCGTCTGGCGGTTGAGGAATTCGCCCAGATGGTCGACGCCTTGCGACCCAAGCTGGGGCCGATGCCGGTTGAACACGGCTATCTGGAATTCGCTAGACCGATCCTGCGCGATGGGCTGGATTCACTGCGCCAGCGAGGAGTCACAAGGGTGCTGGCCATTCCGGCCATGCTCTTCGCGGCAGGACACGCCAAGAACGACATCCCCTCCGTTCTCAAAACTTACACGGCGGAAACAGGCTTGTCGATCGACTACGGGCGGGAGCTCGGCATTGATCGCTTGATGGTGGCTGCCGCCGGCGCACGGGTTCAGGAATGCCTGAATCGGGCGACCGAGGAGGTTCCCCTGAGCGACACCCTGCTGGTGGTGGTCGGTCGTGGCTCCTCCGATCCAGATGCCAATTCCAATGTGGCCAAGGTCACCCGAATGCTGGTGGAGGGCTTCGGCTTCGGCTGGGGAGAAACCGTGTATTCCGGCGTCACCTTCCCGCTGGTGGAATCGGGGCTGCGGCACGTGGTGCGCCTCGGCTTCCGACGGGTGGTGGTGATTCCATACTTCCTGTTCTCCGGAGTGCTGGTAAGCCGAATCCGCCAGAACACCGACACGGTGGCGGCCGATCACCCCGAGGTTGAATTTCTGTCGGCGGAGTATCTGGGTGATCACCCGAAAGTGGTCGACACGTTTCGCGAACGGGTGGAGGAGGTGTTGCGCGGCGACACTGCGATGAATTGTTCGCTCTGTAAGTACCGGGCTCAGGTGCTGGGGTTTGAACAGGATGTGGGCCGCGCCCAGGAAAGCCACCATCACCATGTGGAGGGACTGGCGGAAAGCTGCACGCTGTGCGAACGGGAATGCACCGGTGTCTGCCAGGTCGAGGTCATCCCTGGTCACCACGATCACAGCCATGGCGATGGAGGCCACCATCACCATCCGCCGTACCCCCACGCCGACCATCCCCTGGGCCCACGCACCCTCGGCGCCAAGGGTTCTTCACAGAAGTCTTAAGAAAACCCTGGCATTTTCGGACCAAGGCGCCAGCGATCTCGACAGCGACAGAAGGGATTTTTGACTCATTAGCTTTTCTGATGGCGCCTGCGATTCCCCAGGCAACCCCTCTTTTTCCACAGGGGGCCGCCAACATTCCACAGGTGCCCGCTTGAAATCGCAGCCAGGGCTGAATCCTGTGGGGATCGTCTCAATCCGTCGAAACGCTTGACAGCAGGATCGCGGCCGATAGCAATGGCCCGATCCGCCAAGCCTCAATCTCTAGACCCCCTGCCAGGCAGGCAGTCTCAACGTGTCTCAGCTGCATTTTCAAAAATCACCACAGCTTTGACGCAACCCCATGCGTTGTGGCTTTCTTATGGGCGTAAACGAGATCTGAGCGGATCTTGATGGATCGAAATCATTTGGAGCGTTGTCACGACAAGTGCGTGGCACAAGCCTCTGCGTCTACGGCCGGTTCGCCCTACGTGAGCATGGAGGCCGAGATCCCGGAGGTTCTCTATCGGGGCATGAGAGCGTTCATCGGCGAACACCCGAGCTGGGATCAGTACCAGGTCATGAGCTCAGCGCTGGCCCACTTTTTGTTCCAGAACGGCTGCGAAGACCGCGCCGTCACCGAGCGCTACCTCGACGACCTGTTCACTCGCCGCGACGGCTGAGTGAACAGCGACAGGCGCGGCGGCTGATCGCCATCATCGTGAGCGTTGGGCTCTGCCAGGCCGAAGTCGGCCAGCAGGACCCATCCACCACGAGAACGTTCCTGGCACCCCACAAGCGATTGTCTCGGTCGACAACGCCACGATCAGGGTCTCCCGCCATGGCGGCGCCTCCCACCTCATGGATGTAGTAGCCCGGTGGAGCCGCCCCGTCCGAGAGGGCGACGGCACCACTGAGCAGCGAGTCGGGAAGGGGCAGACGGAACAATTCAGAGATCGGCAGGGCTTCACCACCACCTGCCGCGATGCAGAGCTGCATCTGCTGGCGCATGTGTTCCACCATCAAATGTTCGTTGCATCCCCATTGGCAATCGATATGGGGGACGGCCATGCCCCAGCGATCGGTTATTGAACTGAGGCTGACGCGGTTGCTCTCACGGGGCAGCACCTCGCCATGACCAATCAGAAAGCCGCTCACCGTTTGCGGTCGGCGGCGCAGCCAACCCGGCGGATCGAAACGACCAATCCCCCCCCAAAGGCCATATCCACCTTGAAAGGAAGCCCCCTCGAGGTGGCGACCAAAGGGAAGGAAAAAGCTGCCGGCACCGGTGAGCGGTGGCTGGGGTAGCTCAGAGGGATCAGCAAACGCAAAAAACTGACTGGTGGAGACATGGTCCATCAACCGGGTACCCAATCGGCCAGACGGCTCCTGCAGACCCTCACGCTGCGACCGGAGCAGGATGGCCACGGTCTGAATCGTCGAGGCCGCCAACACCACTTGATCAGCCCGCAGGGTGTGGCGCTGGCCATCGATCTGATCAATCACCACCACGCCGTCGGCGCGGTCTGCCCCCGGGGCGACCATGAGCCGCTCCACCAGATGCTGCGACAACAACGCAACCCGTCCCGTCGCCATGGCACGGGGCAAAGTGCTGCCAGGGCTGCTTGAACGCGGCCAGGGGCCATCACGCTCTGGCTGATGGGGACCAAATCCGCGGGAATGGATCGCCGCAACGCCCAGCCGTGCCGTCAACGCGGAGGCAAAGCGCTCTTCTGCAGCCGTGAACGGCAGCGGTTCCTGCATCACGCCATTGGGCAGATGCGGCAACCCATCGGCGGATCCATAAACAGCGAACATCCGCTCCAAAGCGGCATAGTCGTCATCGAGATCGGCAGAGCGGATCGGCCAGGCGACCCTGCCGTCCTCGGCATCAACCCCCTGGAAATCCTCATCAGACAACCGCAAGGTGATGCCGCCCCAGGTCAGGCTGCGCCCACCAACCTGAAGACCGCGGGTCCAGAGAAACGGACGCTCTGGCGGATGGGTGTAGGGGTGAAGCCGCTCGTCTGCATACAGACGCGGATTGGCTTTCCAGTAGCCGGGATGCTGAGCCTGACGGCGGTGGCGACCGGTGCTGATGCCCTCAAGGCGCCGCAGCAGGTTGGACGGCTCCGAGCCAAGCGCAGCCTCAGGCGACAGATCGGGGCCTGCATCAACAACCAGGACACGCGCTCCCCCCTCGGCGAGGGTGAGAGCAGCCACACCACCACTGGCCCCGGAGCCAACCACGATGGCGTCCCAGGGCCCGTCGATCGGCTCACTGCGGCTGTTCAAAGAAAGGCAAGAGGAGAACGACAAGTCTCCTGCAGAGGCCGCAAGATCAATCAGCACAAGGGTGGCTTGGCTTTTTCACAGGACCAGCCTCTGATCAGGGGACGCAACAACAAGGCTCAATCAGCTGGACTGCATTCAAAGCCAAAATGCTCGTCCACCTTGATCCAATACAACCAAAATAAAAACAGTGGTCACCAACAGTGAGGACTTAAATAACAGCAGGTGAGTCACTAAATCCTCAAAATGCATCATTATTGGTTGCATTTTGGATGCGATCGCAATCGCTTAAATATGCCATAAAGATTCTCTACAATACCGGCACACAATACTTCGCGCAATTCAAGCAAACGCAATAACAAGGATTAAACCTTGGCGGCGCATCAAGACAAAACAGCAGAGAGCTAAACCAAATACTTAAGCAATAGAATGCAAAGCGAACAAAAAACGAAAGCCTAGAAAAATCAAGCGATTAATATTTTCAGAAATGCGCATTGTTTTTCAGCAAAGACTTCGCCGGGAAATAAATCACTCCCAGCCTTAACACATGCAACCAGGCAAACACTCGAGGACATTGTTTGCAAACGGCCATGCATCCGAAACCATGCCAACCCCTCGAATCCTTCCATTCAACAAGATGACTGACAAGTAAAACCCAAATCCAGCAATTAGTGGCAACCATAAAAAACACATCTTTCGAATAAATGAAAAAATTGCCCATCTTTTACGCCTCCAATGATGTGCATCAACATGGCTCAATCTGTTTGAACAGCAGCCCACTCCCATCCGACTTTCAACAAGATCGGAAACGTTTCAACAGATGGAATTGAAAAAGGACTTTTGAGCCCTAGGTATAAAAAAAGAGGCCATATCAGGCCTCAATAAATTTGATCATTGGTGGCGGGGGGGAGATTTGAACTCCCGACCTTCGGGTTATGAGCCCGACGAGCTACCAGACTGCTCTACCCCGCGGCAGCCCAGATATCATACACGTCTGTGTCCTGCCGTACAGGCGATTTCAGCCCTTCTTAAACTCAAGAGCCCCTTGAACATGCAGGGTCACACCGGGGTTGATCTTGAGCAATTGTTCCTCGAGATCATCGAGGCTGAGCGGCATCAGCCACTCCAACTGACGCAACAAGTGCAAGGCCACTGCATGTTTGGCCCGACGGGAGCCGTCCTCAACCTTGATGGCGACTCCGAGTCCCTCGCCGACACGGCTCAGGCACTGGATGCCTTCAGCGCCTCCTTTGGACAGCACCTGGCCATGGCTGCGACGCATGAGTTCTGTATCGAACCGTCCTTCACCAGCCACAAGGTCGGGATGGGCCAACATCGCGCGACTGATCTGCTCGAGCTCCGCCTGCTCGGAAGCCCCCAGATGGGCATACAACAATGCCATCTGTGACAACTGAAGACGCAGAGTCGGAGCACCGCAGTCATCCCTTGAGGCCACTAGCTCATCCGGGGGAAGCCCTAGCAGTTCGGCGATGCGTCGGTTGACTTCCTGCTGCAGAGGATGATCGCTCTGCAGGTAAGTCTCCAGGGGCCAGCTCATTTTACGACTGGTGGCAAGAAAAGCGGCGTGCTTACCGGAACAGTTGTATTGAAGTGCACTTTCGGAGCCTGAAGGCACCGGGCATTGCAGGAGCCCGACATCCAGATCTGCCTGCCAGAGCAATTTGAACGCTTCTCGAGCGTGAACGGTGCTGCCGGAATGGGATGCGCAGCTGATGGCGATCCCCCGATCTCCGCAATCCATGGCAGCGGCAGCACCACTGCTGATGAAGGGAAGCGCCTGAAATGGTTTCTGAGCCGATCGGATGAAAGTCTCAAACCCGGGCTGACCGGCTGACATCAAAACCCTTCCACGAAGGTCGCAGACCACCGCATGAACCCGATGCAGTGATTCGACGCTGCCGCCGCGGCAAAGGGTGACCTCAAGGCAGGACGTACCGGCTCGCGATGCGCCACTGAAACCAGAGGGAAGTGTCATATCCCGATGACGCCGCAGTTCACAGAGCCTGACAGAGGCTGGCTCCGCCAAGCATCAGACCGGCTGCCGCGGCCATGGCCCTGCTCAATCGGCCCAGGATGGGTCTCACCTCATGGCGGGCCACCAGAAGATCCTTACTTCTCCACGAAAGAGGTTTTTCCCAGGTCTGACCGTCGTACCAGCCGGATTCTTCGTAATCGACTTTCTCCGCGAGCAGACGTTTCATCACGTAGGTCCATCCCAGCCACTGACGTACCAGGAGCAGCAGCGGCAGCACCAGCGCAGCAACGGCACCGGCAACCACCAGACGAGGGGGGTCTGCGCGAAGAGTCCAGCTACCACTTGCGATGAGGATGCAGAGGGGCAGCATCAGCATCCAGCTGATGGTCAAACTGCGGCTGAGATAGGGCTGATCTCCAACGGGCCAGGCGAAGAACCAGGAATCGGTGAGTTCCTGAAATTCCTCCAGGGGTCTCTGCTCCGGAGGAACGGGGCATGAGACGAACTCATTCATGGGTTCTTCTCTAATAGTTTCACGGACGGTAAGAAAACACGACTTTCCCCGTGGCTCCAAAATGATTCGAGGTCGTAGTACCGACGATCGTCCGGCATCAACACGTGCACGATCAGCTCGCCGTAATCAAGGAGGGCCCAGCGACCCTCGTTGATGCCTTCCTTGCGCAATGGCAGGCGTTCAGCGTCCAGTTCGAGGCGGTCCTGAACTGAGCGGGCAATGGCACGAACCTGAACATCCGATTGACCACCGGCAATCACCATCCAATCGGCCAGGCTCGACACTTCATCCACCCGGATCAAACGGATGTCCTGTGCTTTTCGGTCGTCACACGCGTCAGCGGCCAGTTCCGCCAGTTGTTGACTATCCATAAACGTTTTCGCTGCTGACAGAACTGCGGGAACCCTCCTGCTGCGCCATCTCAGAGCGGGCTTTGCTGGCACTTTTGCGCAGAGCCTCTAAACGATCCTCGTAGAAGCCACGACGACGCTTCTTTCGGGTCTGCTCCACCAACTCCTTCAATGCACCGCCAAGGCTTCGGTATGCGTTGGGCACGCTGTAGCCAAAACGACAGGCGAGATCGATGGCGCGCTCGTCTGCGCTGATGGCGTCCTGGAGACGTTTCTCGACATTGTTTTTGAGGTACAGGCGATAACCGGCGAAGCCGGACAGACCAAGAGCCATTAGCAGCAGCAGACCGTCCTGAACCCACAGTTCACCGATGGCACCACCAAGACCAATGGCCAATGCAGCCATCTCCCACCCGTCTCGGGGAATCGTGTCGTTCTGAATTCGACCCACTTCATGCCAGAACAACAGGTTGCGATGGTCCAGTGCCATCGCATCCCAGCCGTCGAGATCGACCTGAATTTCCACCTCGTCGCGACCGATTTCCTCGAGGGTGATGAGCGGGGGATCCACTGCAGCAGCGGATTCAACAAACACCCAGCTCTGCATTTCAGGAGGCAACAACCCCTTCAGGCGCTGAAGCTCACTCATTGCGATGGAGATCCCTGATGCAACAACCGTAGCGAGAACCTGGATCGAGACAGCTGCATGAGAAGGTGAAGAGGTTTGGCCTGAAACGAGCGCATGCCCCGGCGGACTGATCTTCGTCGCATCTTGCTTCTGGGGTCCGGTCCAATCGTGATCGGGCAGGCCTGTGAGTTTGATTACTCGGGAACGCAGGCATGCAAAGCCTTGCGAGACGTAGGCTTTGAGGTGGTGTTGGTGAACTCCAACCCCGCTTCGATCATGACCGATCCGGGCATGGCGGACCGCACTTACATCGAGCCACTCACCCCAGAGGTGATTACCCGAGTCATCGAAACGGAACGGCCGGATGCTCTGCTGCCGACCATGGGGGGCCAGACCGCTCTCAATCTCGCGGTCACTTTGGCCGAAAACGGAACGCTCGAGCGCTTCGGTGTCGAGCTGATCGGTGCGGATCTCAAGGCGATCCAGAAGGCCGAAGATCGTCTGCTGTTCAAGCAGGCCATGGAACGCATTGGCGTGCAGGTCTGCCCATCAGGTATCGCCTCGACCCTGGAGGAGTCGGAAGCGGTTGGAGCGGCGATTGGCAGCTTCCCTCGCATCATCAGACCCGCCTTCACCCTTGGTGGCAGTGGTGGGGGCATCGCGTACAACCCTGAGGAATTTGCTGCGATCTGCAAAAGCGGGCTCGAGGCCAGTCCCGTCTCCCAGATCCTGATCGAGCAGTCCCTGCTGGGTTGGAAGGAATTCGAGCTGGAGGTGATGCGCGATCTGGCCGACAACGTCGTGATCGTTTGCAGCATTGAAAATCTGGACCCGATGGGGGTCCACACCGGCGACTCGATCACGGTGGCGCCAGCACAGACACTGACGGATCGGGAATACCAGCGTCTGCGAGATCAATCGATCGCAATCATTCGCGAAATCGGTGTGGCCACAGGCGGCAGCAACATTCAGTTCGCCATCAACCCAGATAACGGTGATGTGGTGGTCATCGAGATGAACCCCCGCGTAAGCCGCTCCTCCGCTTTGGCCAGCAAGGCCACCGGGTTCCCGATCGCCAAAATCGCAGCGCGGCTGGCGGTGGGCTACACGCTCGATGAAATCCTCAACGACATCACCGGCAAAACACCGGCCTGCTTCGAGCCCACCATTGATTACGTGGTCACGAAGATCCCTCGCTTCGCCTTCGAGAAGTTTCGCGGCAGCCCGGCCGTTCTCACCACTTCTATGAAGTCGGTGGGCGAGGCAATGGCCATCGGCCGTTGCTTTGAGGAGTCCTTTCAGAAGGCGATGCGTTCCCTGGAAACTGGTCTTTCAGGCTGGGGTGGTGACCGACCTGAACCCGACCTAAACAACAGCGAAATCGATCGACTGCTGCGCACCCCCTCACCCGATCGGATCCTTTCACTGCGTACTGCCATGCTTCGTGGCCGGAGCGATGAGGACATTCATCGGATCAGCAGCATCGATCCGTGGTTCCTGGCCAAGCTTCGCCGGATCGTTGACGCGGAACAAAACCTTTTAAAGGGTCAGCAACTCCATCAACTCACCGCCGATTCGTTGCTCGAACTCAAACAGCTGGGGTTCTCCGATCGTCAGATCGCATGGTGCACCAACAGTGAAGAGCTTGCGGTGCGTCAGCACCGGCATGGTCTGGGGATACGTGCGGTGTTTAAAACAGTCGACACCTGTGCCGCCGAGTTCGCTTCAACCACGCCCTATCACTACTCCACCTACGAACGTCCGCTTCAGCGTCTGGACGCCGACGGCACATTGACGACCCTGCCTCCCGCTAACGAGGTGGAGCGTTCGGAGACGGAACGCAAAGTGATGATCCTTGGTGGAGGCCCCAACCGCATCGGCCAGGGGATCGAATTCGACTATTGCTGCTGCCATGCCTCCTTTGCAGCCCAGGAGCAGGGCATTGCTTCGGTGATGGTGAACAGCAATCCCGAAACGGTCTCCACCGACTACGACACCAGCGACAGCCTTTACTTCGAGCCGCTCACCCTCGAGGACGTTCTCAATGTGATCGAAGCCGAACGACCCGACGGAATTGTTGTTCAGTTCGGTGGCCAGACACCTCTGAAACTTGCGATTCCACTGATGCGCTGGCTGGACAGCGACGAGGGTCGCTCCACCGGAACCCGCATCTGGGGCACATCACCGGAATCGATTGATCGAGCGGAGGATCGCGAACAGTTCGAAGCCATTCTCAGCGAGCTGGAGATCCGCCAGCCCCGCCATGGCCTGGCCCGAAGCGAAGCGGAGGCGCGTACGGTGGCTACAAGGGTGGGCTACCCCGTTGTTGTGCGTCCGTCCTACGTCCTTGGAGGGAGAGCCATGGAGGTGGTGTTCGACCAAGAGGAGCTCAACCGGTACATGCGTGAAGCAGTGCAGGTTGAACCGGATCACCCAGTCCTGATTGATCATTACCTCGAGAATGCCATCGAGGTGGATGTGGACGCTCTTTGCGATTGCGAAAGCAACGTGGTGATCGGCGGCCTGATGGAGCACATCGAACCGGCCGGTATCCATTCCGGTGATTCGGCATGCTGCCTCCCAGCGGTTTCCCTCGGAGAGAGTGCTCTGGCGACCATCCGCGAGTGGAGCAGGGGGCTTGCCCTGGCCCTCAAGGTTCGGGGACTGATCAACCTTCAGTTCGCCGTTCAAAAGACGGATGACGGCGAAGAGGTGGTTTACATCATTGAAGCCAACCCAAGGGCATCCCGCACCGTTCCCTTTGTGGCCAAGGCAACCGGCCAGCCTCTGGCCAGGATCGCCACACGACTGATGGCTGGCGAAACCCTTCAGGCGGTGGGCCTTCATCAGGAGCCGAAACCACCGTTGCAAGCTATCAAGGAAGCGGTGCTGCCCTTCCGCCGCTTCCCGGGTGCCGACACCGTGCTTGGGCCGGAGATGCGTTCCACCGGAGAAGTGATGGGGTCCGCCGACAACTTCGGCATGGCCTACGCCAAAGCTGAGCTGGGTGCGGGCGAAGCCCTGCCCACCTCCGGAACCGTTTTCCTGTCCACCCACGACAGAGACAAGTCGGCACTAGTGCCGGTTGCAGCCCGTCTGATCGAACTAGGTTTTGATCTTATCGCAACGTCGGGAACCGCTTCGGCTTTGGATCAAGCCGGTCTCAAAGTGCGCTCAGTGCTCAAGGTGCATGAAGGCCGCCCCAATATTGAGGATCTGATCCGCTCCAAACAGGTGCAATTGGTGATCAACACCCCGATCGGACGTCAGGCCGCCCACGACGACAAATATCTGCGCCGAGCCGCCCTTGATTACGCCGTTCCCACCGTGACCACCCTGGCGGGAGCCCGCGCTGCCGTGGAGGCGATCAGCGCATTGCAGAACCAGCCCACCCTCAGCATTCATGCCCTTCAGGACGTCCATGCCCAATGCCTGTGACCAATAAAACCCTGGTTTGATCGGTAAGGTTGAGACCAACGCTTCAATCGGTGTGACCACCTCCTCCCCCGTCAAGCCAGGCAGCGATCTGCGGGACAACTTCCAGCGTGCGTACGAAAACCGCTACACGTGGGAACCAGGATTTGGCGGATATCAAGGTCGCTGCATCTGGAAGCAGGGCGACCAGCAAGTGGAGGGACATTTCCAAATCGGAGCCGATCTCAAGGCGAAGGTGGAAGGAGTTGAGGATGAAGCGATCCTCAAGGCGATCAGTTCACAGCTCTGGGAAATCGCCATCCATCGGGTTCGCCGCAGTTTTGAGCAGACCCACGGGGCCAACACATTCACAGCAGGCGAAACCGACAGCGTCGGCACCGAGGTGATCATCGGCGGCAAGGGCGAGGGTGATCGCTATCGCATCAAAGATGATGTGGTGACGATGGTGCACCGCCACATCCACGGAACTGTGGTGACGATCTTCACGACGGCCGTAACCGATACGGGCTCGGGTTATCTCAGCAAGACCTACACCAGCCAATACGCCGACCCGAAAAGCGGTGAAATCCGCGGCGGTCGCAGCAACTTCACCGACACTTTCGTGCCCCTGGAGGGAAATGGTCGCTGGGTTTTGGAGGAGCGGGTGATCGAAACCGAAGCTCACGGTGAAACGCCGGCTGGCTTACAGACCTTCCGCTTCGAGGATCTGCAGGCTCTCTGAACGGATTGCCTTGCTTCGGTGGGTGTGACACCATCCAGCCAATCTCGTGGCATAGATGGGCACACTGGAATCCGCCGTTGAGGCGATCAACGGACCGATCAACGGTTGGGTGTGGGGCTGGCCAACGGTCAGCCTCATCGCCCTGACAGGAATCGTGCTGATGCTGGGGCTTCGGTTCATGCCGTTGCGGCGTCTCAGCTACGGCATCCGCATGCTGCTCGAAACGGAGGAGCAAAGCAGTGAGGGGGAGATCACTCCTTTCCAAGCCCTGATGACCTCCCTGTCAGCGACCATCGGCACCGGGAACATCGCTGGGGTCGCCGGCGCTATCGCCGTCGGAGGCCCGGGAGCCGTGTTCTGGATGTGGGTGATCGCCGTATTCGGCATTGCCACGAAATACGCCGAGGCGGTACTCGCCGTTCACTTCCGGGAAACCGACGAAAACGGTGATCACGTCGGTGGACCGATGTACTACATCCGCAACGGCCTGGGCTCGCGCTGGAGCTGGATGGCGGGTCTGTTTGCCCTCTTCGGAATGCTGGCGGGCTTCGGCATCGGCAACGGCGTGCAGGCCTTTGAGGTGTCCTCCGCCCTGAGCCTGATCGGCGTGCCCAAGTTGGTTACGGGTGTTGTTCTGGCAGCACTGGTCTTCGCGGTTGTGATTGGCGGCATCCGCAGAATCGCCCAGGCGGCATCGGCCATAGTTCCTCTGATGTCAGTGCTTTATATCGGCGGCTGTCTGCTGGTGCTCTTGCTCAACATCACCGCCATTCCCCAGGCCTTCGCCACAATCTTCTCGAATGCGTTTTCCGGCGAAGCTGCTGTCGGCGGTGCCCTGGGTCAGGTGATTCTGATGGGGTTCAAGCGAGGCATCTTCTCCAACGAAGCGGGCCTGGGCAGCGCTCCGATCGCCCATGCCGCAGCACGCACCGACAACCCTGTACGTCAGGGCACGGTGGCCATGCTCGGCACCTTCATCGACACCCTGGTGATCTGCACGATGACGGCCCTGGTGATCATCACCACCCAGGCCCATCTGCTGACCAATGCAGCCGGCGATCGACTGAGTGGTGCTGACCTCTCCATCGCAGCCTTCAACGCCGGGTTGAGTGGCAGTGGTGTTGTCGTCACCGTTGGATTGGTGATCTTCGCCACATACCTCTTCGGTGAAGCGGCTGTTCTGCCCTTCCGCCTTGTTTGGGTTGCCGTTGTGGTCATTGGTGCTGTTGCCGGTGATCGCAGTGTGATCTGGTCGGTTGCCGACACCCTCAACGGCCTGATGGCGCTGCCCAACCTTGTCGCGCTGCTTCTCCTCTCCGGAACAGTGTTCCGACTCAGCAAAGAACACCGTTTCGAAGGCTAAGTCAAAAAAAGGGGGGGCTTATGGCCCCCCCTCAATCAGCACTTTCATTGCTGCTGGCGTTGATCGGTGAGATTCAACCGTTCTCAGGCATCGGAGTCACATTTTTCAGCTTTTCGTTCAGTTGCATGGCCAGGCTCTGACGACCCACAGCCAGCACCTTGAGGGTGTCCTCGTGCATACGGAGCTGTGCATCGGCGATCTGCATACCTCGCACCAGCTCTTTCAAATCATCCGGCAGGGTATTGAGGTCGTACTTCTTACCCTCAAAGGTCAGGACGGGGTTGGAATTGTTTGCGGCGGAATCGGTCATGGTTCTTTGCCGGGATTGGTACGGATCCGACGAGCTGATCGTAGGGGGAATCAGCCGTTCTGCAGATCGCGAATGAATTGCCTTTCACACAACTCGCGGTAGCGGCCACCCCGCTGCATCAGGGCATCGTGTGTGCCCCTATCAACAATTCGGCCCTGCTCGAGAACAACGATCTGATCAGCTTCCTGAACGGTTGCCAATCGATGGGCGATCACCAACACCGTTCGATCGGCCATCGCCTGTTTCAGTCCCAGCTGAACAGCTGCTTCCGCTTCAGCATCCAGAGCGCTGGTGGCCTCATCCAACAGCAACACCGCTGGATCACCCAACACAGCCCTGGCAATAGCGATGCGCTGCAGTTGGCCCCCGGAAAGATTGCTTCCACGCTCTTCCAGCAGCGTGTCGTAGCCATCGGGTAAGGCCTGAATGAAACCATCGGCGTTCGCCAACCGCGCTGCATTGGCCACCTGCTCATCCGTGGCGCGTCGTCCGAAGCGAATGGCTTCGGCAATCGTGCCGGAGAAGACCGTCGTGCGCTGCGGAACAAGCGCCACCCGTTGACGCAGATCCCGAGCCTTCAATCGACTGAGGTCGACTCCATCCAGCAGGATCCGACCATGCTGGGCGGTGTTGAAACGAAGCAGCAGAGAGAACAGGGTGCTTTTGCCTGCACCCGAGGGGCCAACCACCGCCAGTACGGATCCGGCCGACACCTGCAGATCGAGTTGGTGAAGCACGGGCTGACCGGTTGCGTAGCTGAAGCTGAGCGATTCAAGGCTGAGGTCTCCGCTCAGATCACCCAGCGAAACTGCATCGATCGGATCATTGGGCTCCCTCGGCTCCTGCTCGATCTCACGCAATCGACGCAGCGAAGCCTGGCCCTGCTGAAACTCGTTGAAGTTGTTGGTGACGTGCGCGATCGGGTCGATCAGCACAATCAGACCCGTGAGATAACTGCTGAGTCCAGCGATCGTCAGATCACCGCTTTCAATCCGCCAGGCGGCGAGTCCAAGCACAGCGAACAGACCGATCACTTCAATGATTCCCACCACCGGGTGCTGCAACGCCACAAGGCTGTAGGTGCGCTGTCTTGCCTGACGGTGCTGAGCGATCTCCTCTTCAAAGCGATCCTGCAACCAGGGCTCCGCCGCAAAGGCCCGCACCAGCGGCAGCCCCTCGATGGCTTCACCCAGCAGGCCAGCCAACTCGCTCACTTTTTTCTGGCTGCGTTCGGTGGCACGCATCACCTGAGCACCGAACAGGCTGATGAGCCACACGATCACCGGAGCCAGCAAAAGAATGGCGAGGCTGAGTTTCCAATCCAGCCAGACCATGGTGCAGAGGACCACCACGAGCTGCAGCAAACTGGGAACGGTGTCGTGAATCGTCTTGTAAAGCACCTCGCTCACACGGTCGGCGTCTTCCGTGAGGCGATAGGTGAGATCCCCTGCTGACAGCTTCTCAAGGGCACCCAGCTCTACGCGCTGCAGGGTGCTGAACAGCTCACGGCGGAGTCGCTGGCTCACTTTCAGGGCAGGTCCGGCCAGAAGCGAGTCCTGTCCGAACTGCGCCAGCTTCTGAACGGCAAAGATCAGCACTCCCTCCCCGATCAGCTGCATCACACGGTTCAGATCCCGGGAACCGAGCGCTGGAAACAAGGCACCCGCCAGCTGCACCAGCAAAGGAAAACTGGCGACGTAAACCAACATGCAGGCCCCACCCAAGAGCAGCTGACGAAGGTGAGGGCGTAGCAGCGGTATCAGTCGCCGGAAACCGGCCTGAGAGGGTTTGAGCATGGCGGCACAGTATCAATGGTGCTCTGGTGTTCTGCCGCTGATGAAGCTGGATCAATACCTCAAGTGGAAAGGCTGGGCTTTCACAGGTGGCGAGGCCAAGCAACGGATTCAGCATGGTGATGTGGAGGTCAACGGAACCGTTGAAACCCGACGCGGTCGCCAGCTGATTCCCGGTGATCGCGTCTCTCTGGAGGGGCAGGAGAGCGTTGTTGAAGAAAATCCAACGACAGGGCCGTAAGTTGGCCCTGATCCGACGAGGAATCGACGCGTGCGCAGACCGGTGATCGCTGGCAACTGGAAAATGCACATGACCTGTGCCCAGGCCAGGGACTACATGGCCACGCTTCTGCCTCTGATTGCAGACACCCCGTCCGATCGAGATCTGGTGCTGGCTCCGCCCTTCACGGCGCTGTCCACCATGGCTGAAGCATCGAAGGGATCGGCTGTCTCCCTCGCCAGCCAGAACGTGCACTGGGAAGACCATGGGGCTTACACCGCTGAGATCTCAGCCGAGATGCTGATTGAGCTCAGCGTGCGTTACACGATTGTTGGTCACAGTGAGCCGCGTAAATACTTCAGTGAGAGCGATGAACAGATCAATCACCGGGCCCGTTGTGCTCAGGCCAAGGCGCTGATTCCGATCGTCTGCGTGGGTGAATCGGATGAACAACGGGAACGCGGTGAAGCTGAGAGGGTGATCCGACGTCAGGTGGAGCAGGGTCTTGAAGGCTTGGATGCCAACAAGTTGGTGGTGGCCTATGAACCGATCTGGGCGATTGGAACAGGCAAAACCTGTGAATCAGACGAAGCCAACCGCATTTGCGGTCTGATCCGCAGCTGGGTGGGCGCCACCGATCTGGTGATTCAGTACGGCGGATCGGTGAAGCCAGGCAACATTGATGAATTGATGGCCATGAGCGATATCGATGGTGTGCTGGTGGGGGGAGCCTCACTCCAACCCGACAGCTTCGCCCGCATTGCCAACTACCAACACAACTGAACCAAGCCGTTGGCCTCAGAGATGGGGCGAACACACCGCGGTGATGGGGGTGATCAACATCACCCCGGATTCCTTCAGTGATGGTGGTCGCTTCTTTGAACCCGACCAAGCCGAGCAGGAGGCCGACCTCCAGCTCAGAAGCGGGGCCGATGTTCTTGATCTGGGGGCTCAGAGCACGCGGCCAGGAGCGGATGAAGTTGGTGCCGAAGAAGAGTGCCGCCGCCTGCTTGAACCCCTGAGACGGATCCGCCGGCGACACCCTTCAGCGCTGATCTCCGTCGACACATTCCATGCAGCGGTCGCCGAAGCAGCCGTCGAAGCAGGAGCAGACTGGATCAATGATGTCAGCGGCGGCCAACGGGATCCGGCCATGCTGCCCCTGATGGCGGAGGTCGGCTGTCCCGTGGTGCTGATGCACAGCCGCGGCAACAGTCGAACGATGGATCAGCTCACCGATTACAACAACGTGGCGATCGACGTTCTGGAGGGGCTCCGTGCCCGCAGCGAAGCGGCCTTGGCCGCAGGTGTGCTCGCTGATCGGATCATCTGGGATCCCGGTCTTGGATTCGCCAAAACCCAACTCCAGAATCTCGAGCTTCTGAAGCAGCTCGAACTCTTAACGGCAGATGGCATACCGCTGTTGATGGGACCATCGCGTAAACGCTTCATCGGTGCCGTGCTGGATGAGTCGGAACCACGGGAACGGATCTGGGGAACGGCTGCTGTGGTTTGCCGATGTGTGCAGGCGGGGGTAGCAGTCGTGCGCGTTCATGACGTGAAACCGATGGTTCAGACCGTGCGCATGGCCGAAGCCCTCTGGTGATGGTCGTCAAGCGGTGAACCCATCCCACCCAACGATCTTTATTCAGATCGCGGCCTATCGAGACCCGGATCTTCCAGCCACACTTCACAACCTGCTGTCGAGGGCTGCCGAACCTCAACGCATTCACCTGGGGATCTGCCTTCAACTGGCCAGCGCCGACCCGGAGGCCTGGGGCAACAACCACATACCCGAACACCCGCACCTGCAGCTGCACAACTGCCTGGCCAGTGAAAGTCGAGGAGCCTGCTGGGCACGCAGACAAGCCCAACAGTTCTTTCAGGGCGAAACCTTTCTTCTCCAGATCGACAGCCACATAAGAGCGGTTCCCAACTGGGACCTGAAACTGTTGGAGAGCTGGGAGCGCTGCAACGATGCAAAGGCAGTGCTGAGTGTTTACCCCAACGGGTTTGAGCAACCCTGCACGCTGAACATGTCGACGTTGCCAGTGATGGCCGCCCGTCGATTCGACAAGTACGGAATTCTTCAGTTCCAGGGCATCAGTCGCTATCGAATGCCCGAGCAGAAACAATCCGAACCTCTCACCAATGCATTCATTGCTGGAGGATTTCTGTTTGGGCCTGGCAGCATCGTGAGTGATGTTCCATACGATCCATATCTCTATTTCGACGGGGAGGAAATTAGCGTATCCGCCAGGTTATGGACCCACGGATACAACATTTACACGCCAAACGAATTGATTTTATTCCACCTTTACAAGAGCAAATCAAATAATAATCATGAAGCCGCAACCCATTGGAATGATCATCAAAATTGTTATGAGCTGAACCGTCGCTCCATGGTTCGCATCCACACGCTTCTATACAGCCTGAAAATTGCACCTGTTGGGCTAAAACCTTCAGCAGACGATGTGAAGGATCTAAAAAATTATAGACTCGGAAAAAGTCGCAGCCTGGCCGACTATCAGCTCTGGACTTGCATTGATTTTTTAAACCAACGCATCAACCCAAAGGCCCTATCCGGTCAGTTTCCAGCCGGACAGGCCTGCTGAGGCGTTATTCAGCAACCACTCCCTCAATGCGGTCTTCAACCTCCTGATAGAGCTCCTGCAATTGTTCAATATTTTCGTCAGAGGTTTCCCAGTAACCACGACCATGAACCTCCAGGAGGGTGCCCACGATCTGACGGAAGCTGTTGGGGTTGAGCTCGAGAAGACGCTTTCGCATCTCTGGATCATTGATGAAGGTTTCGTTGGCTTCTTCATAAACAAAGTTGTCCACTGAACCACTGGTTGCACTCCAGCCGAGGGTGAAGTTGAGGCGCTTGGCCACTTCACGCACCCCTTCGTAACCGGAATCCAGCATGCCCTCGTACCACTTCGGATTGAGCAGCTTGGTGCGTGAATCCAGTCGGATTGTCTCGCTCAGAGAACGCACCTGGGCATTCGCCGTGGTGGTGTCTGCGATGTAGCTGGTGGGTGCCTTGCCATCGTCGCGGAGACCGGCGATCAACTTGGTGGGGTCGGAGTCGAAATAGTGACTCACGTCTGTCAGAGAGATCTCTGCAGAATCCAAATTCTGGAAGGTCACATCCGCGGTCTTCATCACGTTCTCGAACACCTCACGCTTCTGGTTCATTTCACCGGGGTTATCAGCATTGAACGCGAAGGTTTTACGTGAGAGATACATCTCCTGCAGTTCACCTTCTTCTTCCCAGGTGCTGTTTTCGACGGCGAGGTTCACGTTGGAGCTGTAGCTGCCGCTGGCGTTGGAAAACACACGGCAGGCGGCATCACGAAGGGTGGTTCCCTCTTTCTCCGCTTGTTCAAGCGCATGTTTGCGTACGAAGTTTTGTTCGAGAGGTTCATCCGCCTCCGCCGCCATTTTCACGGCCTGATCGATCAGGGCCATCTGGTTGATGAACAGATCTCGGAACACCCCGGAACAATTCACCACTACATCGACCCTGGGGCGCCCCAGTTCTTCAAGAGAAATGAGTTCGAGTTTGTTCACCCTGCCAACGGAATCAGGCATCGGCTTAACGCCGACGAACCAAAGAATCTGAGCCAGAGACTCGCCGTAGGTCTTGATGTTGTCCGTGCCCCAGAGAACACAGGCGATGGTTTCAGGCCACGCTCCCTGCTCCTCTCGCTGCCGTTCAATCAACTTGTCGACCACACCCTTGGCGGCTGCAACCGCGGCCTTGGTTGGAATGGCCTGTGGGTCAAGGGCGGGAAGGTTTTTGCCACTGGGCAGCACCCCCGGGTTGCGGATTGGGTCGCCACCGGGTCCTGGCAGGACATATTCACCGTCGAGTGCTTTCAGCAGACTCTCCATCTCCATATCGGCGCACACCTGTTCAAGGCAGAAGCGGAGATAGGCGAACAGCTTGTCGAATTCGCCTGAATCGATCTGAACGAATCCAGCGGAGCAGCAGGCCCTGAGCCAGGGGGACGGCAGCTTGAAACCGAAGCGAGCCAGCAGATCGGTGAACCAGCCGAGGTTGTTGCGCAGATTGACCCGACCATCAAGGCCCGTGACCGAGCGCACCATGGCTCCGACAGCAGCACGGGATGTCTCGGTGATCGTGCGGTTCAGCTCCACATCAGCGAGCACACCTTCGTCGTTTCCCTTGTAGACGTCTTCGATGCTGCGACCCAACGCTTCAGCCAGCAGACCGGGCAGGGAGCGCAGATCATCCTCTTCACGCTCAAGGGCAGCAATGCTCACCAACGTTGCAACAGCTTCTTCAGCCGAGGGTGGCTTACCGATGGTGTGCAGACCACAGGGAAGCAATCGACTCTCGATCTCCATCAACTGGCGGTAGACCGCACCCACGAGGGCATCACGCCCCTCAAGCCCGAGATCTGTTGAATCGTCGTCAGGCAGTTCAACATCCTTGTCGAGATTGCACTGGCGAGCGGTCTCAACGATGGTATTCACGATCTGAATGCCGCGGCCACCTTCCCGCAGTTGCTGATAGGAGCCGACAAGCTCACCAAGTTCCTTCAGGCCCTTGTACAAGCCGGCGTTTTCGGCCGGAGGTGTCAGATAACTGATCGTCGAGGCATAGCCGCGTCGCTTGGCGATGGTGGCTTCTGAAGGGTTGTTGGCGGCGTAGTAATAAAGATTCGGCAGGGCTCCGATCAGAGAATCGGGATAGCAGGTCTCACTCATCCCCATCTGTTTGCCGGGCATGAACTCGAGGGAGCCGTGAGTGCCGAAGTGCAGCACCGCATCAGCCTTCCAGATCTTCTGGAGGTAGGTGTAGTAGGCGGCAAAGCCGTGGTGCGGGCTGGCGCTGCGGGAATACAGCAGACGCATCGGATCACCCTCGTAGCCGAAGGTGGGTTGAACACCGACAAAAACGTTGCCGAAGTGGCGGCCGAACACC